>CBIGQT010000507.1:0-2939 GCA_966191655.1 uncultured Ginsengibacter sp. | reverse complement strand
TGAATTAACACAAAATCATTTTAACCTTGCAATTAGGGCTAAGTTACAAATTGAATTTAAAATAAAATAAAAAAAATGTTTATAGAACCCAATTTTAAAGGTGAAAGACGCGGATGGATAGAAGTTATTTGCGGCAGCATGTTCAGTGGAAAAACGGAAGAATTAATTCGAAGGTTAAAAAGAGTGAAGATTGCCAATCTGAAAGTTGAAATTTTTAAGCCTTCAACCGATGTTCGATACGATGAAATAAAAATTGTGAGTCATGATGAAAACAGGGTTCAATCTACACCTGTTCATAATTCGCAAACCATATTAATGCTTGCGCAGGATGTAGATGTAGTAGGCATTGACGAAGCGCAATTTTTTGATGATCAGATTACAACCGTGTGTGAGCAGCTCGCATTGAAGGGAATAAGAGTAATTGTAGCTGGGCTTGATATGGATTACCAGGGAAATCCATTCGGGCAAATGCCAAATTTGCTGGCAATTGCTGATTATATAACCAAGCTTCATGCAATTTGTATGAAATGCGGCAATATTGCAAACGTAAGTTATCGTAAAGTTGCAGGCGGTGGCCAGGTTTTATTGGGCGAAAAAGATATTTATGAACCACGGTGCCGCGTATGTGCAGCGTTAGGTGATACGATATAATATTCATAAAAATGAAGTTTAAAAATTATTAAAAAGTAAAATGAGTCACCCAATTTTTATTTTATTAAAAAAAGATTTTTTGCTTGAACTCAGGCAGCAGCATACTTTTTTCGGAATACTATTATATGTAGCTTCAACAATTTTTGTGTTATATCTCGCGATGGGGCAACCGGAAAGTTCAGTATATAATGGTATCTTCTGGATGATACAATTATTTGTATGCATAAACGCAGTTGCAAAAAGTTTTTTGCAGGAAAGCAAAGGGCGAATGCTTTATTTTTTTTCTGTAACAAGCCCCGTAAATTTCATTGTAGCAAAACTTATTTATAGCATAGTTATAATGCTCCTAATGGTTTTATTAAGCCTTGTATTGTTTAGAATTTTACTGGGAAATCCTATTGATAATTATTTTCAATTTATTGGTATCGCTTGTCTTGGTGGTATAAGTTTAAGCCTGGTATTTACTTTGATGGCTGCAATTGCAGCTAAGGCACAACAAAATGCAGCAGTAATGGCAATCCTCGGATTTCCATTGATTATCCCACAATTATTATTATTGATCCGATTATCAAAATCTGCTTTTGGAGAAGTATTTCGTGAAGGCGCTTTGCTGCAGATTTCGCTTTTATTAATTGCTTTGGATATTTTAGTTATCGTGTTAGCGATTGTCTTATTTCCTTTTTTATGGAAGGATTAATAACTAATGAGCCAATTTGATAATGTGATAATTAGCTAATTATTTCTTCATCACCTCTGCCATCGTTTTACCAATATCGGCAGGGCTTGCCACTACATGAACTCCACACTCGGCAAGTATTTTCATTTTAGCTGCTGCCGTATCTTCAGCGCCACCAACAATTGCACCCGCGTGGCCCATACGTCTTCCAGCCGGGGCAGTTTGGCCGGCTATAAAACCGACGACAGGTTTTTTAGAATTTGCTTTTATCCATCGTGCAGCATCGGCTTCCATGCTCCCGCCTATTTCACCAATCATTACAATGCCGTCTGTTTCTTTATCATTCATAAAAAGCTCTACAGCTTCTTTTGTCGTAGTCCCAATAATAGGATCACCACCAATGCCTATTGCTGTTGAAATTCCGAGTCCTGCTTTGGCAACCTGGTCTGCGGCCTCATAAGTAAGTGTTCCCGATTTTGAAACAATTCCTATTTTTCCTTTTTTAAAAATAAACCCTGGCATGATACCAACTTTACATTCATCTGCAGTTATCACGCCGGGGCAATTTGGTCCAATCAATCTTGAGGTCGTATCTAATAAATAGCTCTTTACTTTTACCATATCCTGAACGGGTATGCCTTCTGTAATACAAACAATTAATCCAATTCCGGCATCTGCAGCTTCCATAATAGCATCTGCCGCAAATGCAGGCGGAACAAAAATGATACTCACATCTGCACTCGTTTCTTTCACTGCTTCTTCAACGGTATTAAAAACAGGCCTCTCCAAATGCGTTGTTCCTCCTTTATTTGGCGTTACTCCACCAACTACATTAGTTCCGTATTCTATCATTTGTGTCGCGTGAAAAGTTCCTTCGGTTCCGGTAAAACCCTGCACTAAAATTTTTGAATTTTTATTTACAAGAATGCTCATAGTCGATTTTGAAAAGTAGGGGCAAAAGTAAGAGTTAATGAGCAAATTTGCAGTTGAGGAATTTTATGTGATCTGCTTAATTCTGTTCCGCTCTGTTATGTCGCCCGAAGGAATCCCTTTGGGACACTCTTCTACGTTCGGGATATTGTTGAACTTTTTATTTCACTTTTATCTGTTCCCTTTTATCTAATAATAACCCCAGGTCAACGATCCCCAATAACTTTGCCATTCGGCCTTTGGATCATCTTCGAGTCTCACCATTTTTACACAACTAATCATCCATTCACCCTCAGGTGATAAAAAGAATTTTATTTCACCGTCATCATCGGTCATGTATTCTTCCTGGCTGATCTTGTCGTCCAACTTGTGCCACACCCTGACCTTTGTGTTCTTTAATTTTTCATCCATGAAGAAAAGCTTCACTTTAAAATTTCCATCTTTTGAAACAGTGTAAGGATGTTCTGCCGGAATGATATCGAGGGGCAGATTTGTTTTTTGTTTATAGACATTTGTGAACCGGCTTCCGACCTGGAAAATGGTTTTTACACTGCGCTGATAATTTTCAAGACCATTTTTAGCCGTATCCCCATTTTTCTCCCGGTATTTCAAAGCCTCTGTCAGCCCATCTTCCCTTAGATAGTCATTAAATTTTGCGGCCCCGAGATCAATAAAAGAATTT
>CBIGQT010000506.1:0-2942 GCA_966191655.1 uncultured Ginsengibacter sp. | reverse complement strand
AAAAAGAAACTTGTTTTCAAGGAAGCCCAAAGATTATCATCTGTCAAACCACGAAAGACAATCCCTGTTCAGGAAATTGTAAATGAAATAAGGATTGTAAGAAAAAAACGCAGTGCAAAAAAAAGCCGTTCTTGATACAAATGTTTGGGTAAGTTATTTTATCAATTCCAGGGCAGATTATTTAATTCAATGGATTGTTGAAAGTTCTGAAATTATATTTTATACTTCAACAGCTTTAGCCGAAGAACTGGAGGAAGTATTAGGAAGACCAAAATTTAAACAACAGTTTCCTTATTTAATCAGTGATTTTATCAAACTTCATTTGCAGGTATGTGAGTTAGTAAAAGTTCCCAAACAATTATCAATCTCTCCCGATCCTGGTGATAATTTTTTATTTGATCTCTGCAAACAAGTTAACGCAGATTATCTTATAACTTCCGATAAACAGCTTCTGAATTTTACACCGCCTTTCAGTTTAGAAATTATCACATTTAATCAATTAAGAACTTTATACGGTTAACATTCATTTCAATCCTCACGTAGATTGTGTTGGATAGATACCCATCATGCTACAATTGCTGGAAGGGAAAATGCAGGTACAACAAATATTACAGTTTATCGCTCATACTGAAATCCCGCCACTTAATTGACATCAATGAGACAATTGCAATTATTTTTCTTCATACCTTTTTTATGACGATTTTTGTTGGAAACATTGAACCGGAAAACTTTAAATACTCAATATGAGTTTTATACATAAGAGGGAATTGATTCTTGTTACCCTTTTTTTACTGCAACCATTCTTTGCTATAACAACTTTGGCCCAGGTTCCCGCAGACAGTACTTCAACAGATTCAGTATTATTAAAACAGGTGGAAGAACAAATGCAGGCAAATGCAACTGAACAACCGGCTCCCGCACAAACACGTTCCAGCCTTAACTTTAACCCTGATATGGGTGTCATCGGGGATTTTCAATCATCTTACATAAGCCGCGGTAAAAAGAATTTTGACATGTATTTAAATGAAACAGAGGTTTCATTGCAGGCAGTAGTGGACCCTTACATCCGTGCAGATTTTTTTCTTACGTTTGGAAGAGACCCGGTAACGGGAAAATATGGTGCGGCGGTAGAAGAAGGATACCTGACAACACTTTCTTTACCGGCGAAACTGCAATTGAAGGTGGGGAAATTTCGTGAAGCCGTTGGCAGAATAAATCCTACCCATCCGCATGCGCTTCCTTTTATTGATCTGCCCAATGCTTATGTAAATTTATTCGGTGAAGAGGGATTGAATGATGAAGGTTTATCGCTTAGCTGGCTGCTGCCAACGAAATCGGTTTACCAGGAACTGATATTCCAAACCACGTCAGGATTTTCAGAGTCACCGGCTTTCGCCCGCAGCGAAGGAAATCAGTTGGTGTATCTCGCTCATCTTAAAAATTTCTTTACCCTTAGTGATAATGCCACGTTGGAATTAGGGCTTACAGGAATTTCAGGGCCGAATGATTCTTCAAGAACTACTAATATTGCTGCGAGTGATTTAACTTACAAATGGAAACCTGTTCAACTGAATACTTATCATTCAATAACATGGCAAAGTGAATTTTATTATAGCAACAATCATAATGGGCCAGGCAATTCAATTAATTCATTTGGATTATATTCCTTCTTTGAATACCAACTGGCACAAAGATGGTTTTTAACGGCAAGGTATGATTATGCGCAAAAACCTTATAGTAAATCCATCACCGAACAGGCCTACTCATTAACAACCGGATGGTATGCCACAGAGTTTTCTAAAATGGAACTTGAGGCAAAAACAACAGATGATAATGTTCAGCCACGATTTTACCAGGCATGGCTACGATGGATATTTGTAATAGGCGCTCATGGAGCCCATCAATATTAAAAAATTAAAAAATAATTTTACAGATAAAAGCAACAAGATGAAAAAAAGATCGACCCTATTTATTTTCCTGCTGTTATACATCTTTTCAATTGCGAATGCAAAAACAATTCGAGTAGTAACAACAACTACCGACCTGAAAAGCATCACTGAACTGATCGGCGGCGACAAAGTTTCGGTTAGCTCAATAGCAACTGGATACCAAAACCCTCACTTTGTAGATCCCAAACCCAGTTACATAATCAATCTAAGTAATGCGGATATGTTTGTAACGGTGGGTCTCGATTTGGAGACAGGATGGTCGCCCCAGTTATTGGCAAGTTCGAGAAATTCAAAAATTCAAAAAGGATCAGAAGGATACGTGGATGCCTCTATAGGTATAGGTTTATTGCAGGTTCCCACGTCAGCAAACAGGGGAGAAGGTGATATTCATATTTTTGGTAATCCTCATTACTGGCTGGATCCCTTAAATGGAAAGGTAATCGCACGGAATATTGCCAACGGGCTGGAAAGGATTGACCCGTCAAACAAATCAACTTATGAAAATAATCTGCAGGTGTTCTTTGGTAATATAGATACGAAGATGAAGGAATGGCAGGCTGAGATGGCCCCATTTAAAGGAACAAAACTGATTGCTTACCATAATGAATGGGTTTATTTTGAAACACGTTTCGGATTGAAGATTGTCGATTTTATGGAACCCAAACCGGGTATTCCACCAACGCCTTCTCAACTGGTTAAAGTAATTGGTGAAGTAAAGTCCAACAACATTAAAGTAATTATTTCATCGCCTTATTTCGCAACTTCATCATCAGATGTTGTAGCAAAGCAAACAGGAATTAAAGTGTTGACGCTCGCTACTTCTGTCGGAGCATTTCCATCAATAAAAAATTATTTTGATTTATTTGATTATGATATTAAGCAGTTAACTTCAGCGCTTAAATAATATTTATGAATTAAATCTTGTGTACTATGTTTGATATGTTCCAATTGCCTTTTATGGTTCAGGCTTTTACTGCGGCTGTGTTTACAGGC
>CBIGQT010000505.1:0-2951 GCA_966191655.1 uncultured Ginsengibacter sp. | reverse complement strand
ATATGATGGCATGGAATTAAAAGGCGTAAAAAAAAGATTAAAAGAAAAATCTTTTGCAGCCAATGTTTCAAGAGAAGAAATTGATGATGCCTGTAATCGTGCCGGGATTTCTTTAGCTGATATAATTAATTTTATTATTACTAAACAGTCTTTTGTTTCATAACATATTTGTTTCAACAAACGATTACATTTAAAAAATTTTTAGAATGATTGTTATTCTTACACTAAATAGAATATTTTCACGAAATTTATTAAGAGTTACAATCCAAATCATTTCTCTACTTAATACATTGCTTGCAAATGCGAAATAGGTTATTAAAAACACGGTATTGCTTTAAGGTTTTTAAAATCCTTTTTCAGCGTGTATCAATTATAGCTGTTTTACTTTATTGTTTTTCATTTCGCAGTTTTTCGCAGACCGTTACTACACAAATAAAATTAAACCAATCAGGTTTTTACCCCAACGCTCCAAAGATTGCAATTGTTACAGGAGAAACTTCTTCTTCAAAATTTTATATAACAACGATAAATTTAAAAGACACATTATTTACAGGAGTATTGAGTGAAGAAAAGCAATCTGCCTACTCCTCAACAAAAACAAGAATAGCAAATTTTTCTTCCTTCTCAACCAAAGGAAGTTTTGTTCTCTACCTTCCGGACCTTGGCCATTCTTATGTTTTTGAAGTTGGTAATAGTGTAAATAAAAAAGTAGCCATGGCTACTTTGAAAGGTTACTATTATCAAAGAGTCTCCATGCCTTTGGAAGAAAAATTTGCAGGGAAGTGGCATCGCCCCGCAGGCCATCCTGATACTGTTGTTTATATTCATCCATCTGCTGCAAGCAATCAAAGACCTGCCGGAAGTATTATTTCCACACCCGGAGGCTGGTATGATGCTGGCGATTACAATAAATATGTTGTAAACTCAGGTATTTCTATGGGCACGCTGTTGTCAGCATGTGAAGATTTTCCGGGTTATTTCAAAAAATTAAATACAAATATCCCTGAAAGTGGTAATCACGTACCCGATATTTTAAATGAATGTATTTACAACCTGCGCTGGATGCTTACCATGCAGGATCCCTATGATGGCGGCGTTTATAATAAATGTACCAACGCTGCATTCGATTCATTCGTAATGCCGGGCGTTACTAAAGCACCAAGATATGTAGTACAGAAAGGCACAGCCGCGACTTTAGATTTTGCCGCAGTAACGGCACAGGCTACCCGAATTTTAAAAAACTATAATGCTGAACTTCCCGGGCTTGCAGATAGTTGCCTTTTTGCATCGCAAAAGGCATGGGAATGGGCTTTGGCTAATCCTGATTTAGCATACAACCAAAACCTCATCAATCAGCAATCCAAACCTGCAATAACTACCGGCGGTTATGGTGACAGAAAATTTAATGATGAATGGTTTTGGGCTGCCTCGGAACTATACATAACTACAAAGGATAAACGCTTTTATGATACCTTAGAAGACCATATTAAGGATAATTTCAATCTTCCTTCATGGGCTAATGTTGGCACGCTGGGTTACTATTCTTTGCTTCGTTTCGGAAAGGAACTTAGTTCTCTGAATTCAAATGACATTTCATTGATGAAAGATAAAATAATGAATATGGCAAATGAATATATTAGAAAGGTTCCCGCCAACGCATTTTCAACCGTAATGGGGCAGTCTGTAAGGGATTTTTCGTGGGGAGGTAATTCTGTTGCTGCCAACCAGGGAATTCTTTTAATAAAAGCATACCAGCTTTCAGGGGATAAAAAATATGTGGATTATGCTTTGACTAATCTCGATTATTTGCTGGGAAGAAATGCCACGGGTTATTGTTTTGTAACAGGTATGGGTAGTAAGTCTCCCATGTTTCCTCACCATCGCGAATCCACTGCTGACGGAATTGTTGACCCTGTGCCGGGCTTGTTAGTTGGCGGCCCTAACCCCGGTATGCAGGATAAATGTGCCTATGAATTCAAAGAACCTGAAACTGCTTATTCAGATAATGTTTGCGCTTATGCTTCCAATGAAATTGCTATTAACTGGAATGCGCCGATTGTTTATTTGGCAAACGCCATTGAAGCATTGCAATATGCTGTTGGTTATTCTAAAAAATGATTTGATATGAACAAGTTTCCGAAAAATTTACAAGATTCTTTCAATGTTTTATTTTTCTCTTCGGAAAATAATTTGTCATCAGCCTATAAATAATTATTCGAGTTATGAGAAAGAATTTAATGTGCATATATATTTTATTTACATTTCCTGTTTATTCTTTCTCACAGTTAAAAATAAGTTCTTCAAGAGAACATCTTCTCATGGATTTCGGATGGCGATTTGCTTTTGGACATCCTTATGATACAAAAAAAGATTTTAATAATGGTACCGGCTATTTTTCTTATTACGCGAAAGCGGGTTATGGTGACGGCGCAGCAGCTGCCAATTTTGATGACAGATCCTGGAGAAAATTAGACCTTCCACATGATTGGGCAGTTGAACAACCATTCGATAGTAACGCAAGCTTCAGTCATGGCTTCAAAGCAATTGGCAGAGATTTTCCCGGTGCAAGCGTTGGCTGGTATCGCAAATCTTTTTCAATTCCATCTTCTGATCTCGGGCGCCGTATCAGCGTTGCATTCGATGGTGTTTTCAGAAACAGTATTGTCTGGGTAAATGGCCATTACCTTGGTACTGAAATAAGTGGTTATTTAGGATTTGAATATGATGTTACTGATTATTTAAATTATGGCGGCGAAAATGAAGTGGCTGTAAGAGTAGATGCTACCATGGAAGAAGGATGGTTCTATGAAGGCGCAGGTATTTACAGGCATGTCTGGCTCAATAAAACAAACCCATTGCATGTAATAACTAACGGTAGTAGTGTAACAACGAATGTAGTAAATGATCTTGCTCAAATAAATGCGACCATTACAATAAATAATAATCAAAAT
>CBIGQT010000504.1:0-2953 GCA_966191655.1 uncultured Ginsengibacter sp. | reverse complement strand
TGGCCCGGGAATAATAAAATTATGATTGTATTCCCGAAGTTATATACTTACCATAATATTTTTTTTAAATATTGAATTTATTGTCTCGTCGGGGTTTACACAGTACAGAGCACAAATCTTTATACACTACCCGTGTAACCCCGACGCATAAACGAACTTTGTATAAAAGAAAGTCAGGCGTCGAATTAGTCTAAGTATCTTCCGCATCGCGGTTCCCGCAAACTGATTTTAGGTTGGGATATTTGTAAGTGGGAAACCCCGCTGGGACAGAAAGCATGAATTGGTTTATATTTATGTATATAAATGATTGCGATTCGTAAACACAAAGCAAAGGAGTGGGGGAACACGTAAAGCTAAAAATGTGAACAATAGAATATGATTCCTCAATTGTTATCTCTCATATAAAAAATTTACTGATGGCACAACGCATTGCTTTAGCAACTGTATTTTTCTTCATAACATGTTTGGCAAGTGCACAACAGGGTACAAGCGACCGGCAGCTTTGGTTAAGTTATATGGATAAAGTGGCGCGGCCTGTATTATCAAACCTTGCAAATGACGAACTGAAGAAAAATATGCCGGTTGAATTATCAAAAATAACTGATAATGCGACCAGCAGAGCAGCCGCCTGTTACCTTGAGGCTCTTGGAAGAACAGTTAGTGGCATTGCACCCTGGCTAAATCTTGAAGGTGGCTCAAAAGATGAAATTGCTTTGCGCAACCAGTATCGCCAATGGACGTTAAAAGCAATTGCGCATGCTGTTGATCCTAATGCAAAGGATTATTTACTATGGAACGGCGGCCAGCCTTTGGTTGATGCTTCTTTTCTTGCATTTGGTTTGGTGCTTTTTCCGTGGTTATGGTTAGATCTGGTTACGATGGTAAAACAAAATTTTGTGGTTGCTTTTAAAACAACACGTAATACTGTTTTTGTATATTCCAACTGGATATTGTTTAGTGGAATGATAGAGGCTTTTTTTTGTAAATACGGCTTAGATTATGATGCCGTTCGCATTGATTATGCCGTGCGTGAATTTGCCAATCACTGGTATGTTGGCGATGGATTTTTTTCAGATGGTATGAACTTCCACATGGATTATTACAATAGCATCGTTATTCATCCATACCTGGCAGCCATCGTTAACATCATCAATACTTCAAATAAAAAATATGAATGGTTTGCGCCAAAGCTTGATACAATAAACAAGCGATATGCAGAGATACTGGAGCGGGATATTAATATTGACGGTTCTTTTCCGGTAACAGGCCGTTCTATCAGTTACCGTTGTGGTGTGTTTCACCATTTGGCAGACATGTCATATAGAAAACAATTGCCCGCATCGCTGGAGCCTGCTCAAATAAGAAGTGCATTAACTGCTGTTATAAAAAAAACATTGGCAGCGTCCGGAACATTTAATAATGAAGGTTGGTTGAATATTGGTTTATATGGCGCACAACCCGGACTTGGTGAGTCCTATATCACCACAGGAAGTTTGTATTTATGTGCCGATATTTTTTTGCCTTTAGGCCTGCCTGCTGATGATGTATTCTTGTCTGCACCCGCAAAAAAATGGACTGCTGTAAAAATATGGAGTGGTGAAGATGTCCCGGCAGATCATGCAACAGACATCCATTAGTGTATATAGTCTTCTTTGAGCGTTCCCGTCTTTTTCATAAGCACATAGTCAACCCGTGCTTTTTATGAACGGCAAAATATCCTCCGATTAATTTTATAGATTAGCAAAATGAAGGCGGAATATTTACATTCTTTTGCCTTTTAAACTATTTATTCCATGTATACTCAAGCTGTTCAGTCATGCAGTTTCTATTCTGTTAAATTGCTTGTTTTTTTTCTTAGTGCGGTCCTTTTGCTGGTTTCGTGCGGGCATACGCCACCAGCTGAACACTACGGTTTTATTACCCGGCTTGGCAGTGATACGATTGCTGTTGAGAGCGTAATGCGGCAGGACAATATTTTAACAAGCGATGAAGTTGACCGGTTTCCGCGTGTGCGGGTACGCCATACCGTTATTAAGCTTAACGATGACGGAAGTATCCGGCACCTTGTCATGGATATTCATGCTCCCAGTGAGCCGGTGAATGAGCGTGAACGCAAAGTGATAGCTGATGTTACGAATAATGAAGTACACCTTTCCAAAACAGATGGCACGGGCACTGTGAATCGTGATTTCAAAACCGGCGGAGGTATAGTAGTGGCCCATGTGCCACAAATGTACAGTCTCTATGAGCTTTACTTTGCTGCAGCATTGAAGCACGCATCGGCATCAAAGGCCGGCAACCCCGTGCAACTGCGGCAGTTTTATATTGACCGGGAGTTTGACAGGTTTCCGCTGGGTAACGCCAGTGTACGTCCGCTTGAAAATGGCAAGGCGGAGATTACGCACGACTGGCTGTCTGGTACCGGAGAAGCGATGTTGGATTCCAGCTTTCACATGCTCAGCTATTCGGGCGCCCGGACGACATATAAGGTGGACGTAAATCGCCTCACCTCGCCACCTGACGTAAGAGGTATTGCTGAACGGTTTGAGGCCCGGGAAGCAATAACCGGTAATGTAAAATCATTAAGTGTACGGGATACTATGCAGGCACAAATTGGTAATGCAATGTTCACCGTTGATTATGGCCGGCCACTGCTGCGGGGACGCAAGCTGCTTGGTGATGTGCTGCCCTACGACCGTGTATGGCGAACAGGAGCCAATGCGGCAACACAGTTTACAACGTCGGCACCGATAAAGCTTGCCGGCATGCAAGTACCTGCCGGAAAGTACACCTTGTGGACCGTTCCACATCTAAGCGGAGTTGATCTGATTGTGAACAAGCAGATCGCCACCGTGTTGGAGGCCGCGACGCTGGACGTAATTTCGTGCATGAACCTGGATCCGATGACGCAGTACGCCATGGCGCAACAGATCGCCAAGCAGACCGCCCAGAC
>CBIGQT010000503.1:0-2956 GCA_966191655.1 uncultured Ginsengibacter sp. | reverse complement strand
ATCACTTTGCGGATAACGCTGCACTAATGAATTAAATGTTTTTATTTTTTCACCCGGATTATTAATTCCGCTTATCAACGCAATCTGGTATAATGAATAATCACTTTGCGGCAAGCCATTATCAATCACATTTTGGTACATACTTTTTGCAATGCTATAATTTTTTTCCATGAAATAACAATCAGCCGATCTTACATACGCATCCTGTTTTAAAGAAGAAGACTGTGAACTGATTACCGGAGTCACCTGTTTAAAATTTGAAAGCGCTAACTGATAGTTTTCTGTTTTTAAGTAGGCGTATCCCAGCGCATATTTTGCTGCATCCGCATTTGCTTCACCCTGTATTCCACCGCTTAATAAATAAGCATTCATGTATTTAATCACATCATCATAACGGTTTAGCCTGTACGAAACTTCGGCTTTCCAGAAATTAGCAAATGGAAGAACAGCGCCTGCATTCGGATCTCTTATAATTTTAGAAAGCAAATCATCTGCTTCTGTTAATTTTCCATCATTAATGTATTCGGTGGCTCTTCCAAATAAAATTTTCGGATATACTTTTTGCATATTTGCCGTCGGCTTTCCGAACGATTCATATAAGGCAAGTGCATCATTATAATTATTGGTATTGGCCAAAAGATTAATTAAAATTTCTTTGGCTTCATTTGCATATTCTGAAGTTGGATATAAATCGAGAAACTTATTCATTTCACTTAAAGCAATATCCTGGTAACCTAATTCATAAGAAATCTTTGCATAATTAAAGCGTGAGATTTCCTGTTGTTTCCTGTTGCTGCTGTTATTGGCGCTATATTGAAATGCACTTCTTGCATTTGCTTTTTGATCGGTCCTTAAATACAAATCTCCCAGCAAATACATTGAATTCTGGCCCATAGAATCCTTCTCATTACTTAACTGCTTAAACCCTTCAATCGCCTTGTCTACCTGGTTTGCGTCATAATAACAATAGCTTAATTCATACATTACTTCTTTGGAAACTTTATCGCTGTTATCAACATATTCTTTTAATAATGGCAGCGCTTTGGCAAATTGCTTTTTTTCAAAATATAATTGACCGATTAAAAGATTAAGATCATTACGATAAAAAATATCATTACGCGATAAAGCGTCCTCACCATATTTAAGCGCTTCTTCTTTGTTACCTTCAAAATAATAAATCTGTGCAATATAATATGGAACAAGGCCTTTATATTTATCCCTGTCTTCAACTTTTTTAAATGAAGTCAATGCTTCACCATAATCCCTGTCTTTATAACTGATATAACCATAATAATAATTGGCATCATAATAATATTTATTATCCGGCAATTGATGAATTTCATTAAATAAAGGTTTTGCCTTATCAAATTGTTTCAGGTTAAAATAAGAATAAGCCAGTTCAAATTTCGCATCGGCAATTTCTTCATTGCTTAAATTATCGTAACCTGCTCTTTCATAAAATACAATGGCACGTGCAAAATCATTTTTTGTAAAATAATATTTAGCTAAATGATAACTCATCATTTGTTGCCGCGGCTCATTATTAGCTGCATCAATATAGCGATGGGCTTCATCTTCTGCCACTTGTTGGTTTAGTTTAAGTCCACAAACAATGTAATAGTATTCCAGGCCCTGGTTAATATAGGCGTGGTTGCTTTCAGTATTCTCCGGATATTGATCCCGCAAGGCTTTCAGCAAAGGATAAGCAAGACTGTATTCATCTTTTATAAAAAATTCTTTTGCTTCTTTAAAATTTTTTTCAGGATCAGTAACATTATAATTTGCTTGTGAAAAACAGGAAAGCGAAAGAAGAAAAAGGGTAACAGAGAAAAGAATACGGTTCATGAATTATATTTATTTTAATCTTTTTATGATGATTTGCGCATTCAACATCATAAATAGAAAACTAAAAATTTCGGCGCAAAAGTACAAACACCATTCCAGTAATTTTCTTCATCAATAAATTTAATGATGAAAATAAAACACTTTAAATTGCATCAATCTTTGTTAACACAATTGTAAAAAAATTATGAAAAGAATTCTTTCAATAAAATATTCTGCCGGAGCTTTCAATTTTGCCATGCTTATTCTTCGTGTAGGCCTGGGCATTTTAATGTTAAATCATGGTTATAGTAAGTTGATACATTTTAGCCAAATGAAAGGAACTTTTATAAATTTTATAGGGTTGGGGTCCACGCTATCACTCAGCCTTGATATATTCGCAGAATTTTTCTGTTCTATATTTTTAATTCTTGGCTTGTTTACAAGGCTTGCAATAATACCCATATTAATTGCTATGTCAGTTGCATTATTTAAAGCGCATCACGGCGAGCTATTTGGCGCTGGTGAAAGAGCCGCTATCTACCTCACATGTACGATAACAATACTTTTCTGCGGGCCTGGGAAAATAAGCGTGGATGGAATGATTGGGAAGTAAGAAGCCTCGCCCCTCCATAGGAGTCCTTTGGACAACCCTTCTCCAGGGGAGAAGGACAATACTTATAAAAAATTATCAATCGAGCATCAGAAATGTTTACACACAAAACACAAATAAGAGTTCATTACGCACTTACCGATCAAATGGGATTTGTGTATCATGGGCATTATGCCCAGTTTTATGAAATAGGAAGAACCGAGGCATTAAGAAGTCTTGGAATTACTTATAAAAGTGTTGAAGAACTTGGAGTAATTATGCCTGTAGTTGAAATCCATACAAAATTTTTACGTCCTGCAAAATATGATGACCTCGTAACTGTTGTAACAAAGGTTACAGAAATGCCTCTTCATTATAAAATAGTTTTTCACGGAGAAATTTATAATGAACAAAATGAATTGCTCAACACTGGAACGGTAACACTCTTTTTTATGAATGCAAAAACTATGAAACGTTGCGACATGCCGGAAGCAATAAAAGAAAAAGTAAAAGAGTTTTTTGATATTTAAATTTTACTGAACA
>CBIGQT010000502.1:0-2968 GCA_966191655.1 uncultured Ginsengibacter sp. | reverse complement strand
AGGGGCGAAGATGGAATATTGGTTTATGGAAGTAATGAAAGCATACTGGAAGATGTTTCTTTTAATCATATAAGATTTGAACTAACGGATAGCAAACTCAACGATGTTGCAGGTGGCAATATAGATCTTCGCGGAAGCAGCTTGCAAAAATCACTTTTTGAAAGTGATATTCCCGGGTTGTATGCTCAATACATAAAAGGCTTGCGGATAAACGATTTTCAACTGCAATGGACTAACACAAGAATGCCTTTCTTTACTAACGGTATCCAGGTAAATCATTTTGAAGATGTGGAAATAAAAGATTTTAAGGGCATGGGGTCGCCAATAAATTCCAAGGCATTCAGAATTTATGCCGAAGATGGAAAAGATTTTAAAACAAATGATAACAAAGGGGTATTACTTCAAAATGTGCAATAATTTATTTTGTTATAAATAAAAGATACTATGGAAATTGCTTAAAAAAAGAATTACTTTGAAGTGCTGATTAACTGATAAACTCTAAAATTAATAACATGACTACAAGACGTTCATTTCTCAAATCAACCACACTGCTTTCAGCAGGTTTATACATGGCTCCCTCAGGTTTTAAAACGAAGCCGCCGTTGATTGGCTTACAATTATACACGGTAAGAGATGCCATGGATAAAGATCCTGTAGCTACCTTAGAAAAAGTGGCGCAGATAGGATACACATCTATAGAAGGTGCAACATACACCGGTTCAGAAAAATTTTATGGAATGAGTCCATCGGAATTCAAAAAAGTTTTAAAACAAAATGGGCTTGTAATGATAAGTGAACATTATAGATTGGGCGGGGAAAAACCAAAAGGTGAAATACAAAAGGGCACTATGCTTCACGATTGGGATAAAGCAGTAGATGACGCTGCAGAGCTTGGCCTGAAATATATGGTTTGTGCGTGGCTTGCAGAAGAAGAACGGGGAACTTTAGAACATTATAAATATGTTGCGGACCAGTTAAATATTGCGGGGGAAAGATGTAAAAAGTCTGGTATTCAATTGTGTTACCACAACCACAATTTTGAATTTGAAAAACAGGGAGATAAATATCCTTATGACATTTTGTTGGGCAGTGATAAGGATCTTGTAAAGATGGAAATTGATTTGTATTGGATAAAAAAAGCAGGACAGGATGCCATTAAAATTTTTCATGAACATCCGGGAAGATTTCCTTTATGGCATGTGAAAGATATGGACAATACGCCTGAGCAAAATTTTGCAGAAGTTGGAAGCGGTATTATAGACTTCAAAGAAATTTTTAAATACAAGAGTTTGGCGGGCATGAAATATTTTTTTGTAGAGGAGGATAAATGTCCTGGATCACCGTTTGACAGCATAACTAAAAGTATTGATTACATAAAAAAGAACCTGGTATAAGTCGCGGTAGCTTTATGGAAAAAGTATCTCATAAAAAAATATATCTGATGCGGTTGTTTTGTTGCTTTATGATGGTATTGGTATCGTCTGTAAATCTTTTCAGTCAATCCATGTTTACACACGGCAGGGTAAAGGTTTCTGCAAACGGGCATTTTCTGCAATTTGAAGATGGCACTCCTTTTTTTTGGTTGGCTGATACCGGTTGGGAATTATTTCACCGGCTTAAGCTTGAAGAAATAAAGCAGTACCTTGGTAACAGGTCTGCCAAAGGATTTACGGTAATACAGGCTGTTGCCCTCGCTGAATTTGATGGCCTTCGCACTCCGAATCAATATGGCGAATTACCATTAAAAAATTTGAATCCAACAACACCCAATGAAAAATATTTTGCAATAGTTGACAGCACCATTCACATGGCAAGGCGAAGAAATTTATTTGTTGGGTTGCTGCCAACATGGGGTGATAAAGTTACGAAGCTGTGGGGTACAGGCCCCGTTATATTTGATAGTATCAATGCATATACATATGGCAAATGGATTGGTAACCGATATAAAAACGATCTCAATATTATATGGATATTGGGGGGAGACAGACCTGCGATAACAGATAGTAGCGATTGGCGCCCTGTGTGGAGGGCAATGGCAAAAGGAATTATAGAAGCAACTAATCATAAATGTTTAATAACTTATCATCCGTGGGGTGGCAGCAATTCTACTTCTCAATGGATAGGAAAGGAAAAATGGTTAGACATTAATATGTTTCAATCCGGGCATGGAGGTGGTCACGATGTAGCCTGCTGGGATTTGGTACACAGGGATTTTAATTATACTCCTGCGAAGCCAACACTTGATGCAGAACCTAACTACGAGGACCATCCCGTTAATCCATGGCCAAAGTGGAATACTGATAATGGCTACTTCAGAGCCTATGATGTTAGAAAACAATGTTACCGTTCAGTTTTTGCCGGAGGCTGCGGAGTAACCTACGGCGATCATGCGGTATGGCAGTTTATGAGTGCCAGAACAGAAGCTATTAATTATCCTGACCGGGGCTGGATCAACGCTATGGATCGGCCAGGCGCTTTCCAAGTGGGATATTTAAGAAAGCTAATAGAGTCACGACCCATGCTCAACAGGGTTTCTGCCAATGAAATTATCAAAGATGGCCAGGGAGAAAAAGGCGAACACATGGAAGCATTTCGTTCAGAAGACAATAGTTTTGAAATGATTTATTTGCCTGTGGGAAAAACGATAACAATCGGCACAACGAATCTTCCTCAAAAAATAACAGCGTGGTGGTTTAATCCAAAGGATGGGCATGCACAAAAAATAAATGATGTGAAAAAGGAAAATACGATGCAATTTACGCCGCCGACGTTGGGACAGGAGAATGATTGGGTGCTTGTTATTGATGATGCAACAAAAAGTTTTAAAAGTCTTTGATAAATTTTAACTTATAGGATTAGGCAGAATTGGCGCAAATATAATATTGGAGAGAAATGGTGTTCGTATTGCTTAGTTTCATAGGAACTGTTCGTGGGTAGAATGTTTTAAATAGAGCACGAAACGTTCCAA
>CBIGQT010000501.1:0-2993 GCA_966191655.1 uncultured Ginsengibacter sp. | reverse complement strand
TCTGTAAATTATGAAGCTGATGTGTATGTAAACGGCCAGGTGGCGGGAGGACACAAAGGCGGCTTTACTCCTTTTCAATTCGATGTGACGTCATTGCTCCGGGAGGGAAATAATTTTGTAGTAGTGAAGGCCAACAATGCGAGACGCAGGGAAAATGTACCGACCGAAAATTTTGACTGGTGGAATTATGGCGGAATCACCGGGGATGTTTTGCTGGCTGCAATGCCCGAAACTTTTATCTGTGATTATAAAATTCAATTAGCAAAGTCAGATAATAAACACATAAACGGGTTTGTGCAACTGAAAAATCCCCAGCCTGCTCAACATATAACGGTAAGCATACCCGAAATTAATATTCATACAACTCTCGCAACAAATGATAGCGGTTATGCAGCCATAAACATTGCAGTAAAGAACCTGCATTATTGGTCGCCCGAAGATCCAAAGCTTTATGATGTAGCGATAGTTTGCGCCGGTGATTCTGTAAAAGAAAAAATCGGTTTCAGAACAATCGAAACGAAGGGAAAAGATATTTTGATTAATGGTAAGCCTGTTTTTTTAAGAGGCATTTGTATGCATGATGAAGACCCGTTTATTCCCGGCCGCCCGCGCAATGTAAGTGAATGCAGGATGATGCTTCAATGGGCAAAGGAACTCAATTGCAACTTTATACGCCTGGCACATTACCCGCATAATGAAGCGGAAGCAAGGCTTGCAGATTCAATGGGCATAATGCTTTGGGAAGAAGTTCCTGTTTACTGGAGCATTGATTGGGAGAATCCTTCAACCTATTCCATTGCGCAATACCAGTTATCTGAACTTATTGCAAGAGATAAGAACAGGGCAAGTGTGATTATTTGGTCAATAGGCAATGAAACTCCGGCGACTGATGCAAGAGAAAAATTTATGGAGGCGCTGGCCGATCATGCACACATGCTGGATGATACCCGGCTTGTTTCCGCAGCTTTGCTTGGCCATATTAATAATTATGTATTTCATCTGGATGATCCTCTTGGTAAAAAGTTAGATGTGGTAAGCTTTAACGAATATATAGGCTGGTATGTTGGTTTGCCACAGGACATCAGTAAATACAGTTTCAAAATTGATTATGATAAACCGGTTATCATTACTGAAATGGGCGGCGCCGCTCTTGCCGGTTTTCATGCAGATGCTGAAACCCGCTTCAGCGAAGAGTTCCAGGAAGCTATTTATCAAAACCAGGTAAAGATTATAGCAAATATTGATGGGCTTAGGGGAACTACGCCCTGGATACTAACTGATTTTCGATCACCAAAGAGATTGAACCCAACCTACCAGGATTACTGGAACAGGAAAGGATTACTCTCTGAATCAGGACAGAAGAAAAAGGCATTTTATGTATTGAAAGCATTTTACGATGAGATGGAAAAGAAGTATCCCGGTAAATGATTCTTTATAATTTAAATGCGGAATGATTTACATACCCAAAGCATTGATGCAAAAAAATTAACTTTAGCAAATGAAAACAGAAGAACTAAAAAGCCTGCAGGCTCCTTTAAAGGAAAAGTATCGTGAACAACCTGCGTCTGCTACAATAACCCTTAAAGCGGAAGGAAAAATAGGCGAAGGCATTTCATGTAAGGTTGAAACAGGCAGAGCATTGGTAGAGGCGGGGCTTCACCCGGCAACAGGAGGAGATGGTATGCTTGCCTGTTCAGGTGATTTACTGCTGGAGGCATTGGTTGCCTGTGCAGGCGTTACGCTGCAGGCGGTATCAACTGCCATTGGAGTTGATGTTAGAGATGGAACCGTTAAAGCAGAAGGCGATTTAGACTTTCGCGGAACCCTGGGAGTTTCCAAAGAAGCGCCTGTTGGATTTAAAGCCATTCGCCTTTCATTTCTGCTGGACTCCGATGCCTCAGAAGAGCAAATGCAAAGCCTTGCCAAACTCACTGAAAGATATTGCGTGGTGTACCAGACTTTAATAAAAGGTGTACCGGTAGCAACATCTTTTAATAAACATTGAATGAAACTTAACCGGCATTGTTAGCGATACTCCATTCTTCCGCGGTAACCACATCTGCCTGTCGTGGAAAAACTTTAGTCATAAACACCCGGTGAACTTCTTCATCCCTGTCTGCACAACAATCAGAAAGAACCGTGATGACATAATCCTTGTCCGCTGCTTCACGCAAAGTAGATAGCACCACTCCGCTTGTTGCAATTCCGGCAAGCACAATATTTTTTATTTCCTTCGATCGTAATACTACTTCCAGATCACTGCCGGTAAAGGCGCTCACACGTTTTTTTGTTATAATAATATCGTCGGGCTGTGGCGCAATGGATGCATGAACTGTAGTAGCTTCTTCCGTATCTAAATGCATGTCTCCATTTTTTATTGTTGAAAAAGATTTATTGTTTGCGCTGGCTTCAGGGTATCCCTTTCTAAAGCCAACCACCACATATATAACCGGCATGTTTTTACTGCGGGCTGTTTGTATGGCCTTGTTAACAGGAAGGAAGTAGGCGGCGCTATCCTTCAACATTTTTACCGTAGCTCCCTGCACATCCATTATTAACAGTGCAGTGTTTTTATTATTCTTATTCTGTTCCATGTTCTGTTATTTTAAGGCATGTAAAAGTATACAAACGCATGTTTTAAGTTTCCGGTGGATGTCATATTTCACAACGTTCTCCAATACACCAGGAAAGTTAGCAAAGAAGTAAATATTAAAGTTCCAGCCAAGCATCCTTAGGAAAGAGATGTTAGGATATTGGTTAAAAGTAGCATGTAATGGGTAAATCTAAGAGTGTAATATTTCAATCTAAGAGCATGATATTTCAATCTAAGAGTGTAATATTTCAATCTAAGAGTACAACAACATAATCTAAGAGCATAATATTTCAATCTAAGAGCACTGCATCTCTATCTAAGAGTATAAAATTTCCATCTAAGAGCATTAAATGTCTATCTAAAAGACTGAAAAATAGCCTGTTAAATAAATTGTGTACTT
>CBIGQT010000500.1:0-2998 GCA_966191655.1 uncultured Ginsengibacter sp. | reverse complement strand
TATTGACCGGTGGGGCTGCCATGTTAACGAGCATTCCTTTTTTTATATCCGCTGGTAAGAATAAACGGAAGGCATTGAGCCTTTCGTTTGCGAATCAGCCAACATCTGCGTTGGTAAAAAATATAACTGGAAACAAATATGTCCCATCTGTTAGTCTAAAATTTAATTTATAAAAAAGGACTGTTTCCTGGTTTATTTCCAGTGAGCAGTCTTACAATTATTTTCTTATAAGCGCTCTACAATTATTAAATCAAAAAAATCTATCATCATGAAAAAGATTATTTACTCAGCCGCACTTCTGTTCATCATTTTAGCAGGATTTACACAATCCGGAAATGGCCAGGGATTTTCGTCCACTGTTGAAAAAAAACTTCAATCGGTAATAGATAGTTTTCAAAATAATCCCGCCAATCCCTTTATTGGCGGCATGTCTGCAGCCATAAAAGTAGATGGCCTTGCAGATTGGAAAGGCGCTACCGGATATGCTGCCCGAAATGTAGATGCAGACAATAATGTGATTGCAGGTGGTACGCCTTTTAAAGTAAGTACGCTTTCTCGTATTTACAGTATCACCAAAACGTTCACTTCGCCTTTGGTTTTAGAACTCGCGAATGAAGGCGCTTTTAGCCTGGACGACCTTATTAGTAAATATATTCCGGTCAATGCGATAAACCCGGATATAAACAGCAATGTTACGATAAGGCAATTGCTGGCACATGAAAGCGGCTATAGCGATTTCACTGACGAAATTAATTTACAGATTGCAGTGGCTGCTCAACCGACACATGTATGGACACCTTATGAAATGCTATCTTTTGTTCATCAAATCAACCCCGTAGGTTCTGTACGAAAATACTCAAGTACCAATTATGTATTACTTGGAGCCATTATTGAAATAGTAACAGGCAAACATGTAGAAGATTTTTACAGGCGTCGCTTTTTCAATCCACTTGGCCTTAAGTCAATGTACTTTGATGTGAGGGAACAAAATCCCACCAACCGGATTTTAGCATCGCCGCATGATAATATCAGCGCATTCAATCCTGTTTTTTTGCAAACCGGCCAGCCTACATTCCCTGATGCCTACACGAATATTTCTGTGTTTCCTTACACGGCTATTTCTTCACTTGGCTTCACCGGCGGCGCTATTATATCCGATGTAAAGGATGTGGCAGATTGGAGTTCCGATCTTTTTAGTGGCAGGGCTACAGGAAAAAAAGTTCTCAATACCATGTTACAGTCTATATCTCCTAACCCTGACGAAGATGGCGACAGGCTTGGATATGGTGTCATTCTATCCAAAAAGATAAGTGGGGCTTATGATTTTTATGGCCATGACGGAAATGCACCGGGTTATCGTTCCGTAATGTTTTATCAGCCGGACAAAAAGTTAACCCTTGTAATATTAACTAACTATCATGCCGCGGATATTTATGCTGTTGCAAAAGCTTTATATAATGCTGTTCCGGACTTTAGCTGTGATACTAAAAAAGATGATAAGGTTGTCATTTGCTTTAATGGCAAAAATTTATGCCTTCCACGTTTAGCGGCCTCCTGGTTGATTACCTACGGAGGTACATTGGGCGCATGTGATGAAAAATGTTCAACTCCTTTTGCAAGGGAAGACTCAGGGCTGAATTCTAAATTACAAATTGCTTCTAATAACCCGGAAGCCACCGGCGTGTTCCCAAATCCATTTACTACATCGGTTACCTTTTCCTTTAAATTGCAAAAGGCAGGCCAGGCCAGTATTAGATTGTACGATATGAATGGTAAAATGGTGGCCACAGTTTTTAATGGATTTGTACAAAGCGGGATTGTACAAAACACAAATTTCAATGGCAGTAAATTACCTGCAGGTATTTACATAAGCCGGCTGCAAACAGCATCGGGGACATCGGAGCAAAGAATAGTTAAGATCCGTTAGGATAATGATAAATAATGATGACCTTTCATCGTTTATAAAAAACTTTAAAACAACATAGCGTGAAAAATAAATCAGTTATAGTGTGTGTGTTTGCTGCTGTATTTATTTTTTTGAGCAACACAAGCTTTTCTCAAAAAAATAAAGAAAAGGTTCTTGACTCAGCGCTTGAAGCTACCAGTGAAAAATGGAAAGTAAAAGAACATCAGCGAATAGGCGGAATAGGAAGGCCAGAATTTGGGTTGTATTCCACGCTGGTTGCAGAAAAGTTGGATTCGCCTGTGTTAAAAAAGAAAAGAAAAGATACCCTGGGAACCGAAGTTAGTTTTTCATCTGATGAAGGATGGGACATAAGTAAATTTAAAATTTTTGAAAAGAAGAAATTTTACCGGATGGTTATTGGCAAAGAAACCGATACAATAGAAATGCAATTTTACATTCACTCCGTTTCTCATGAGAAACGACAAACTTTCCTGGGCTCATTGTTAAGCAAAGATGATAAAGATAACCCGGATAATAATGAGAAAAATGTAACACTTGGTTATCAAAAAAATATCGAAGGCATCCTCTTAATTGCTGGTGACTCAGTAACCGCCCGTTTCTCTATTGAAGATTATGTAAGCATCAGGCAAACAACAAACAATGATCCGGAGCATCGTAACCCCATAACAAGCGGCTATATTTTAATAAAGAATGATTCACTTTTTACTGAGCCCGTCATGGGAACATTTGGTGATCCCAAAAGCAATTTTTTCTTCGAATGGCAAAAAGGCATTTTTATGAATGATGCAAAAGGAAAGCACCTTGCGCTGCTTCATTTTGGCAGTGATCAGCCCTTTTATGTAAGAATAGCGAAAGATTTGGACGCCGTTTATAAAGACGCCATTGCATCCTTTTTCGCTGTAATAATCGGAGTAAAGGATTTGTGAGTTGATAAAAACAGAAAAGGCGATTAATTTAAAAAATTATTTATTTCGGATTGTTAAAAACTATTTTGCTGCATCCATTTGTTTAAATTTATTTCTGTAAAAAACCAAATAATATGCGCAGAAGCATAAAGCGTCTAAGCCTGAT
>CBIGQT010000499.1:0-3023 GCA_966191655.1 uncultured Ginsengibacter sp. | reverse complement strand
ACTGATTCCAATATCCCTTTAACCCTGTTAATTTTAGGCGGTGTATTTAGAGAAGTAATTTCCATAGTTCCGCCAATTCTCAATTTATCTTTTGCCATTGGCGTTAAGGCAACTCTTGCTTCACTTAAAATTACAGGATGATTTATTTTAAATGGAACAGTATCATAAGTAATGGAATAGCCCCTGCCGCCCACCAGCGGTATATTTAAATTTAATTTTGCAGCCACTTCTCCGCTCCATGCACCGCAGGCAAGCACAATATGATCGCAGAAGTATTCTGATAAATTTGTTTGGACACCTTTTACATTTTTTCCTTCTGTAACAAAGTTCTTTACTTCTTCATTGGTATGAATATATACACCATTATTTTTCAGAAAGGCAATCAAATCTTTCATTAATTTATTGGGATACATGTGTGCATCACATTCAAAATAAACAGCTCCTTTTATATCCATGGTAACATCAGGTTCCATCTGCTGCACTTCCTCTTTATTCAGGAGCTTTGCATCGAGCCCTAATTTTTTTGATGCTTCAACAAGTTCTTCTCCATGATGAGCGCTCTCTTCAGTTTTAAAAAAATCAAGCATACCTTTCTTCTCATAATAAAAATTAAAGCCCGGAACATTACAGAGATCTTCGTATAGTCTTCTGCTTAATAAATTAATATCACGGAGAGGGATACCCGAATTTTCTACATTTTTTGTATTGGAAGATTTAATGAATTTGATTCCCCAGTTAAAAAGATTTCTGTTGAGCCTGGGCTGCACATAAAACGGGCTTTTGGAATTAGTCATCCATTTAAAACCCTGCTTAATAATGCCGGGAGACGCCAAAGGCACAAAATGGCTGGGACTAATGTAGCCGGCATTTCCATAGGAGCATCCGTCAAGCATATCTGTTTTATCAATCATTGTTATTTGGTGTCCTTGTTTGAGTAAATAATAAGCGCTGCTTAAGCCGATTATTCCTCCGCCGATTATTATTATTTTAGCCATTTGTAAATGTTATTAAATCAATAGTTCACTTACTGAAAAAATTGCATTGTAGTTCAAAAAATAAATTTACATATATCTTTTATTAAATTCATCTTTCTTATTTCGTATAAAATTATAAATTTGTACGAAATAGAATTTTATGCAGGAAAAATTAACAATATTAATTTCGGCGGAACACAAAAAATTTATCAAACGGCATGCCCGCAGGCAAAATAAAAGCGTGTCACGTTTTATTGATGATTTGCTCTCATCCGTAAAAAGAGATGCATCCCAAACACAAGATGATGATGAGTGGATTGATGAAACTGCCGGCTCGTATTCTACTGGAAAAAAAGATATTCTGAATGAATTATTCAAGGGAATCAGGAAATGAAAAAGGTTTTTCTTGACGCTAATGTTGTTATTGATTATTTGGATGCTTCATCCAAAGATCATGCGACAGCAGTTAGTTGCTTTCGGATTATCCGGAAACATTTTGGAAAGCCTTTAGTTTCACCTGTAACATTTGTAATTGTGATTTTTTTGTTGAGTAAGTTTGTTAAAAATAAAGAGTGGCATAAGCGACAGATGCAGATTGTTTTTTCGGGCATGGTAGTAACCCCGATAGAGTCTTCTTTTATTACTGCCATTTTTAAAACTAAATTTGAGGATCTTGAAGATGGGCTTCAATACCAGTGTGCCTTGCACGCAAAAGCAAACGTTATTGTTACCAAAGATTTGCATGACTATTTTGACTCAAAGATTCCAGCAGTGCACCCGCATGATTTTGTTATGAGATATAACTCACTTTTTGAAATGTGAATTCGGGTAATCGTTTCATTTATTATTAAGTATCGATTATATCTTATCTTTTTCACTACATCACCTGAAACCCCAAAGCATACGGATCATCTTCTTCGTCTATGGTTATTACGTTATGCCCATAAATTTTTGCCCAGCCTTCAATACCCGGAACTATTGCGGGCTTGCCTCCAACTTCAGTAACTTTTTCAATAGTGCCGGTAAACTTAGTGCCGATAATACTTTCATGAATAAATCTGTCGCCTTCTTTTAATTTTCCTTTGGCAAACCATTGCGCCATTCTCGCGGAAGTGCCGGTACCACAAGGCGAGCGGTCAATTGCTTTATCTCCATAAAACACTGCATTTCGGGCAGTAGAATTTTTATCCAGCGTTTTTCCTGTCCATAAAATATGAGAGCATCCATTGATTGTTTCATTTTCAGGATGAACAAATTCATGTTCTTGGTTTATCCTTTCACGCATTACACGGCTCCAGCTTATTAACTGGCCGGCAGAATAATTTTCCAACCCTTTAAAATTTTCCTGTTCATCAACGATGGCATAAAAATTTCCTCCATAAGAAACATCCACATGTAATAAACCAAGATCAGGACATTCAACCGTTATATTTTCTGCTTCAAGAAATGATGGAACATTCGTAAGTTTTACAGAGGTTACTTTATCTCCTTGCTTTTTATATTCAATCATAACCAATCCTGCAGGAGCTTCCATTCTGATAATTCCCGGAATTTTTGGAACAATTAAATTTTCTTCAATGGCAATAGTGATCGTACCAACGGTTCCATGTCCGCACATGGGAAGGCAACCACTTGTTTCAATAAATAAAACTGCCACATCGTTTGCAGGATTATGAGGCGGATATAAAATACTTCCACTCATCATATCATGGCCACGCGGTTCAAACATTAACCCCTTCCGTATCCAGTCAAATTCTTTTAGAAAATGCTGGCGTTTCTCACTCATACTATTTCCCTTTAATGCAGGGCCACCTTTAACAACTAATCTTACGGGATTACCACAGGTGTGAGCATCAATGCAGTGAAAAATATGTTTCATGAATTAGTATCCCGCTATTTGAGCGGTTCATTTATTCAACATCACCAAAACTATGTTGATTGTTTATAAGCCGGAGAATTTTGTTAGGATTTTTATTTTTTAATTCTTCCGGCAACAAATATTCAGGGCAATTTTGAAAACATACCGGTCTTACCCAGCGCTTTACACCG
>CBIGQT010000498.1:0-3033 GCA_966191655.1 uncultured Ginsengibacter sp. | reverse complement strand
ACATAACTATTATAAAAATAAAAGCCCCTAAAGGTGTACGCATTAATAGTGTTTTTTATTCGTGGTCTAAAGATTAATAATCTATAAATTCATTTAATTGTTCGTCAATTGCCTTTAGCGTTTCATCATTTAGGCTGCCATTTGCGTCCATTACTTTATCAATAACAGATATCGGCAATTTGTTATGATGAACATCCATTTTAAGATAATTTAAAGAAGCAGAAAGATGATCCATACCCCGTAAATTTCCAGCCCTGCCGGTAGAAATACCTGTAAGCAATGCTTTTTTATGATACCAGGCTTTTTTAATGTCGCTATTATCTATCATTGCTTTTAAAACTCCCGGAAATGTTCCGTTGTATTCCGGTAAAATAAAAATAAATTTTTGAGTTGGTATCAAAATTTCATTTTCAATTTTTAAAAATTCCGGAGTTCTCTTTAAGACATCAAGATTTTTTAACGAAAAAATTGTTGCATCAATATTTTTTTCTTTCAACAACCGTTTATACTCCTCCGCAACTTTCTCGGTATGACTGCCAATACGGTTTGTTCCGCTTATAATTGTGAACATTATATAAATTTACTCTGGTTCATGTTAAATTTCAACAAAAATAAAATTGTTAGAAGTTGGTTGATTAAATAAGCCCTTTTTGCACACACAATGTTCTCTAATATTAAGCCTAATATTTAAATTTGCCAATCTGGCATTAAATCGTTTTAATGGTTTCTTTTATTAAAAACGATAATAATTTTTTTTAGGACATTATTAGGGCGCTCTCTTTAAATTTATGTTTACTTTAGCGCCCTTTTAAAAGAAAAATTTGTTGACAGGCTTATAAAAATTCACAGTAAAAATTATTGCTTACAGATATATGGGTAAAATTATAGGAATAGCAAATCAAAAAGGAGGCGTAGGTAAAACAACCACAGCTATAAACCTTGCTGCAAGCCTTGCTGTGCTTGAATATAAAACATTGCTGGTAGATGCAGATCCTCAGGCAAACAGTACAACCGGTGTTGGTTTTGATCTTCATAACGTTACAACAGGCGTGTACGATTGTATGGTAAATGATACTCCTGCAAAAGATGTTATCTTAAAAACAGAAATTCCTTATCTGGATTTAATACCATCGCACATTGATTTGGTAGGTGCAGAAATTGAAATGATCAATTATCCTGACAGGGAAAGTGTATTAAAAAATATTTTGCATGATATTAAAGAACAATATGATTTTATTATTATTGATTGTTCACCATCGTTAGGTTTAATAACGGTGAATGCGCTTACTGCTGCTGATAGCGTACTAGTGCCGGTTCAGGCTGAATTTTTTGCACTGGAAGGTTTGGGTAAATTACTGAATACAATAAAAATTGTTCAAAGCAGGTTGAATACTTCTTTGCAAATTGAAGGGCTTCTTATGACAATGTACGATGGGAGACTTCGTTTATGTAACCAGGTTGTAAGCGAAGTGCGGCGGCATTTTGATGATCTTGTATTCACAAGTATTATTCATCGCAACACAAAACTAAGTGAAGCGCCGAGTTTTGGTAAACCAGCCATTCTCTATGATGCAGAAAGTAAAGGAGCCATTAATTATTTAAATCTTGCAAAAGAAATACTTCAGAGAAATAATATGACTAAGATTCGCCAGAGAGAAAGAGTGATGGAACATCCTTAAGCGACGTCTCAAAATTTTAGAAAAAAAAATTTAAACATGAGTATTCCCAATAAAAAAGATGCTTTAGGAAAAGGCATCAGGTCTTTATTACAAAATATAGATGCAGATCTTTCTGCAACAGCATACAATTTAAAAAAGGAAATACCGGAAAAATTAAATCCTGTTGTTAATACACGCATTCCGCTTCATCTTATAGAAGCAAATCCTGGTCAGCCCCGACACGATTTTGATGAAACTTCTTTAAGCGAACTGGCCGCCTCAGTAAAAATGCATGACATTATTCAACCGCTTACTGTTACAAAACTTCACAATGGCAAATACAGAATTATAGCAGGAGAAAGAAGATACCGGGCAGCAAAAATAGCGGGCCTCGCAGATGTTCCGGTTTATATAAGAGAAGCAAAAGATTCAAAATTACTTGAGCTGGCATTGCTCGAAAACTTACAGCGTGAAGATTTGAATGCAATAGAAATTGCACTAAGCTATAAACAATTAATGGATGAGCTTGATTACACGCAGGAGCAGCTTGCAGAGCGAATGGGTAAAGAAAGAAGCACAGTTACCAATTATATTCGCCTGCTAAAATTACCACCTGATATTCAGGCTGCAGTAAGAAATGGAATTATAAGCATGGGCCACGCAAGGGCGCTTATAAACGTGGATATGGTTGACAAACAATTGTACATTTTTAATGAAATAAAAAATAAAGAACTTTCTGTAAGGCAAACGGAAGACCTCGTACGAAAACTGTATATTCCTGCAAAGGAAGCTGTTAATAATTCGGTAAAAGCCACGCTACCGCCATCTTTAAAAAAAATTGAAGATAATTTAGCATCTCATTTCAGCACTAAGGTGAAAATGACACAAAATAAAAAAGGAACGGGAACCATTACTTTAGATTACTATTCAACTGAAGAATTAAATTCCATTTTAGAAAAGATGCAGGTTCCTGTGGATTAAGCTATGCTAAAACTATTCTTACTTTTTAGTACATTTTTTTTTCTCTTCATTTTACATGATACAAAAATATTTGCGCAGCAAAAAGAAGACACTTTACTTTTGAAAGCAGATAGTGCCAAAGTTGATACCACTGAAGGAAAAGTATTGGTTATCGATACTACCAAAACAAAAAAACATGATCCAAGAATAGCTACTTTTCGCTCTGCAGTATTACCCGGCTGGGGACAGGCATACAACAGAAAGTATTGGAAAATTCCAATTATTTATGCAGCGCTGGGAACCACAGCAGCCATATTTGTTTACAATTTAAAGACATACAAATCTTTACGTGAAGCCGTTATACTTCGTTCAGATGATGACCCCAGCAACGATAACCAGGTGAATCCTGACTTTA
>CBIGQT010000497.1:0-3038 GCA_966191655.1 uncultured Ginsengibacter sp. | reverse complement strand
TATCGGTACACCCGATCACTGGCACGCAATGATAATGATGGATGCATGTGCAGCTGGCAAAGATGTCTATTGCGAAAAACCAGTTGGCAATTCAATTGGTGAATGCAGGGCAATGGTGGCGGCACAACAACGGTATAATAAGGCCGTGCAATGCGGCCAATGGCAACGTAGTCAGCAGCACTTTAAAGATGCAGTTGATTATGTGCAAAGTGGTATCCTGGGAAATATTAGAACCGTAAAAGTCTGGTGCTACCAGGGATGGATGAAACCCGGGCCTGTTGTTCCCGATACGGCGCCCCCTAACGGTGTTGACTACACGATGTGGCTGGGCCCTGCACCAACCCGCCCTTTCAATTCAAGCCGCTTTCATTTTAATTTTCGCTGGTTTTGGGATTATGCCGGTGGCTTAATGACCGATTGGGGCGTGCATTTATTAGACTATGGATTACTTGGAATGAAATCTCCCACACCTAAGTCTGTATCCGCATTGGGTGGTCGTTTTGCCTATCCTGAGTTGTATGAAGAAACCCCTGATACGCTTACTACTTTATATGAATTCGATGGCTTTAATATGGTTTGGGATTCCGCGATGGGCATTGATAATGGGTCTTATGGCCGCGACCACGGAATTGCATACATTGGAAATAACGGCACACTCATTCTCAACCGCAACGGATGGGAAGTGATTGAAGAAAAGCAAAGTAAAAATAAAGCAAGTAAGGTCTTTGCGCCATCCACCGATAGCGGTCTTGATAAGCATTGGGTAAATTTTGTTGACGTTATCAAATCAAGAAAGTTTGAAGACCTGCATTGCCCAATACAGGCCGGCGCTCATGTAGCGACGGTTGCTCAGATGGGAAACATTGCCTACCGCAGTGGTAAAAAATTAGAGTGGGATGCAGCAAAAGAAAGGTTTACGGATCATGCCATTAACAAGCAATACATGATGAAGGAGTATCATAATGGATACAAATTACCGAAGGTGTAATGAAGCCGTTATACTACACCCTTAAAATTAAATCCTTTTTCTTGCAAAGCTTTTTGTAATACCGGTATCGCTGTTTTTCCAATTCCGTGAAATTGCAGGATCTCCGTTTCAGTATACTTGGCCAGATCCTTTAATGTTTTAACACCATTATTCTGCAAAGCACGCCTGGCAGGCGCCGAAAGCCGCGGAAGAAAATCTATTTCTTTTTCCGCCTGTTTCTGCACCCGGAACTTTACCATTCGTGCGATCAAATTCAACGGCATTGGCTTATCCAGCGGAAACTGCACAGAGCCTCTGCCCTGTTTATATTTTGATAATTCTTTTGCAAACGCGGCATGTCCCGCCGGAGTTGCGTATAATCCGATATGGCTTTTATAGCCGGCAAAATAAATAATTACCCGGCCCTTATACCGGAAAGCAGGCATGCCATAGCTAATGGTTTCTTCAGCGCCGGGTGCGGCTTTTATAACGGTTACGCGTACCTGCTCTAAAATCTTTTGAACACCTCCCGGAAATGTGGCAATATAAGCATCTATATTGGCCGGCTTAGCAATTTTCATAAAGATTATTTTGAAAAATTAATCGCTCAGGCATTTTCTAATTCTTCAATATTAAATTTTATCGATTTCATCACAACATCCATTACTCTTTTACCTTTTTCAGGATCGCTCATCAGTTTGCCGAGTATTGCCGGTACAATTTGCCATGACACACCAAATTTATCTTTCAGCCAGCCGCACTGCGATTCTTCACCACCTTCCGTCAGTTTGTTCCAGTAGTAGTCTATTTCTTCCTGGTTGTCGCAAGGCACTACCATTGATATACCTTCATTAAAAGTAAATGCATGCGGACCTGAGCTTTCCATAGCCGCAAATGACTCTCCATTCAATGAGAAACGGGCATGCTTGATATGGCCTTCCACATCCCCCTCGCCCTTTTCATAACGGCTGATCATTTCCACTTTACTATTCTTGAATATAGAAGTATAGAAGTTAATAGCTTCTTCTGCTCTTCCGCTTTGCTGCTGTGTGAACATAAATGAAGGAACAATTTTTTGCTCGTTACCTGGCGCCATCATTAACTGCCAGTTTACCCCGAATTTATCCTGGCACCAGCCGTATTTCTCATTCCACGGATACTTATCAAGAGGCATCATTACGCTGCCACCGTCAGACAAGTGTTTCCATTTTTTGTCGATAACTTCTACTGAATCACCAAATACAAAAAAAGAAATTGAGGGATTTATCTTGAATTGTGGTCCGCCATTCAATCCCATGAATTGCATTCCATCTAATTCGAAAAAAACTACCAAGGAGTTTTCAGAAATGATCTGTGAATTTTCAAATACGGAAGAGTAATAGGTTGCTGCTTCTTTGGCTTTACCATCAAACCACAAGCAGGGATAGAGTTTACCTTTCATTGTCTTTATATTTTGCTACTGTAAAAGTAATTTCAAAATGCCTTATAGAAAAGGTAGTATTATGACATTCTTCGGGGTATTTGCGACATTTGCGCATTACAGAACAAAAAACTACAAAGATTCTAATCTTGTCTCCCCACTTTTCAAAACATGTTCCTTGCCTTTCCAAACAAAAACGCCGGAAGTACCTGCAGGAATAGAAATTATCGCGCTCAATTTCGATTGTGCATTAACGTCATAACTTACTTTAATTTCACCTTTCGGATGCGGTATAGAGCCTGACGCTTTTGTAAGCGAACCCAGGTTAGGTTCTATTCTTATTTTACTAAATCCCGGGGCATCGGCATCAATACCCAACACTGTTCTGAAGAATTCAATGTTAGGGCTGGCGCCCCAGGCGTGGCAATCGGAGCGGGCATTATTGATATCACTTATTTCAGCCCATGTCGTGAGGCCCATCGCTAAATTGTCTTTCCATATTTGCAAACGATCCAGGTATAAATTCCCAAATCCTGTTTTGCGCAAGGCCTGGTTTACATAGTATTGAAAATAAATAGTAGCCCGCGTTAGTGATGTATCGGTAATCATTTTTTGTGCTAACTCTTTTGCGGGTGCACCTTCTATAATGCC
>CBIGQT010000496.1:0-3042 GCA_966191655.1 uncultured Ginsengibacter sp. | reverse complement strand
CTCCTGCACTTTAACAAGATGGATTTTATAATTGCAAGTACCTGAATGCTAGGATATTCTGCCTAAATACTTCTCATCAAAAATATTAACAAAGAAAACGCGGCACGGTTATCGAAACTACTAAGGCAGCAATAAATAATAAATATTGTGTTTTATCTTATCCCCTTTATGAAACTACTTATTTTAAAATATTAAAAATCATTTTCACTTAAAAAATCAAATTATGACAACTTCAAATTTCCCAACACCCGTAAACGAAAGTCCGGAGCCACGTAAAAATTTCAAGAATCTTATCATTGGAATTTTGGCGGTTGCACTCGTTAGTACAGGGGCATTCTTAATAGTTGATAAAAACAAAACAGGCGACACTATTCAACACCAGCAAGCGGAAATAGCAACAGTAACCGATCAAAAAAGTGATGTACAAAAAAGCTTTGATGCATCGCTGTCACGTCTTGATTCTATATCAACACTTAATACCACTTTACAAGGTAAACTCACAGAAGATAAAGCCGCAATAGCTAAAACAAAAAGCGAGATCCGCAGCATTTTGAACAAGAAAAATGCAACTGCTGCTGAATTATCAAAAGCAAGGTTACTTATCGCCAGCCTCAACGATAAAATTACAGGTATGGAACAACAGGTAGCACAGTTAACACAGGATAACCAGAATTTAACGCAGGATAAAGTTGTATTAACACAGGACAAAGCGAAATTAACCGATGATCTTACGACTACCACTGCTACAAAAGACAGTCTTGTACAAAAAGTAGATGTAGCTTCTACATTAAATGCCGACAATATTACTATTACACCAATTGACGTAAGACATAATGGTAAAGAAAAAGTTACCACTACGGCAAAGCGTGTAAGCAAGCTCGTTATATCATTTGATGTAAACAACCGCATTGCACAACCCGGCACTGAAGATGTTTATGTAGTTGTTACAGGACCTGATGGCAAACCCATTTCTGTGCAATCACTAAACTCAGGAACTTTTACAACACGTGAAGACGGCGATAAAGCATTTACCGCTAAATTACCGGTTGATATTGAAACCGCTAAAATGAAGAACGTTCAATTTGCATTTACGCCAGCCAATAATTTCGAGCAGGGAAATTATACGGTACAGATCTATCAAAATGGATTTTTAATTGGTGAAGGTGTCCGTGAATTGAAAAAAGGTGGTTTGTTCAGCTAATTTAAAATATAAAAAGCTTACCCCTATCTAAACAAACGAATGAAGAAGCCGTCTCATAATCAAGAGGCGGCTTTTTTTGATTTCTTGCCAGTAAACGGCCTTTATCTCTGCGGCTGGAAGAGATTTGGTTCCTGTTTTTAGTATGGATAAATGTTTTAGCTTCGGAATATAAAACACACGTAAACGCAAAAAATAAATCATTACCATGAAAAATATTATTACGTTATCGTTATGTCTCCTGGCTGGTGCAGTGGGAGTAAAAGCGCAGGATAACAAGCCTACTGCGACTCAGCAAAAAGCCATTGCCGCTTTAATTGATCATTATTCCGGAGCAAGGGAAAAAAGTGATACGGTGTTGCTCAAAACTATTTTAACCAAAGATATTGATCAACTGGTATCAACAGGTGAATGGAGAACAGGCATTGGCGCAGCCATTGAGGGCATGTTAAAAAGTTCTACCAACAGTCCCGGCACAAGAACACTCACCATTGATAAAATACGAATGCTGGATGCAAACTGTGCCATTGTAGATTGCCGCTACGAGATAGGCAATAACGACAAGACAACACGAAAGATGTGGAGCAGTTTTATGGTGGTTGCTGATAAAGAAGTATGGAAGATTAGTGCTATTAGAAATATGTTGCCAGCAGGTAATAAGTGATGGTAGCTACAATTAAGCTTAGTCTGTTTTCGACTGAAAATCTATGTTCTCTTTGCAGTGTTACTTCCTTTTTCATTATAGGTTTCAGCCATTTATTATAAATAACTGAAACATCAACGCCAAATGCGATATGGAGCAATTGCGGAAATTTCAGCCAGCGTAGGTACCTCCTTCTTTCGCATGCCCAAGCTATCCACTCGTGCAAGCCGCCGCCTGGCCTGCCTGGCCGGTAGGCAAGTCTTCCGACCAGCGGCCCAACCATTTTAAACACTCCTGATTTAATAATACATCTTCCAATTTCAGCAACGTAGGTACCTCCTTCTTTCGCAAGCCCGCACCAGCCACCCGAGCGAGCCGCCGCTGGCCTCTCCATGAGAGCCCTTTTGCGCCGACCAACAGCCAACCAATGAAATTCTCATCTGCTTAAGGATTCCCTCTATCATATCCTTTGTCCCCCAATTCCTTTGTATTTTTGTGAGCGATTTATAATTGTATAAAAAAAGCAGTTCGCCATGTCAAAGAAAAATTATCTCTCCCTCCTTTTAATTTTCGGGCTGTTGCTCTTCATCAACCGGCATAGCTTTGCACAATCAACGGCATTGTCAAATGGTTCGGCAGCACCCATGTTCACCAGCAAGGCTAGCCTGGCGGGCAATGAATTCGATTTTTCATTAAAAAAAGCCCTTGCGGAGGGACCGGTGGTATTATACTTTTATCCCTCTGCATACACAGGTGGTTGTGATTTGGAGGCTCATACTTTCGCCGAATTCAAGGATCAATTTACGGCAGCAGGAGCCACCATTATCGGTGTATCAGCGGATGATATTCAGCGTTTGAATTCGTTCTCATCTAATCCCGATTACTGTGCAGGCAAATTCCCGGTGGCTTCGGACCCCGAAGGTAAAATTGCGGCAATGTATGGCCTGGAGTTGAAGCCTCCACAACCGGGTGTTAAAGATGTAAACGGCCAGCAGGTTACGCACGGCTTCATCCCGCGGACAACATTCATTATTAATAAGGATGGCAAAATTGTAGCTGTCTTTTCATCAACAACAGATCATATATCGCCTGATGAACATGTAAAAAAATCATTGGAGATTGTATCGAAACTGTAGTCTTTCCCAGGTCTCTACTCCCAGCCTTGAAGCCAGGCAGGACACGGTCGGCCAAACTAAGAGAA
>CBIGQT010000495.1:0-3048 GCA_966191655.1 uncultured Ginsengibacter sp. | reverse complement strand
CACCTTTTAAAAACTCAAAGGAATTAAATAATAAACAAAAAAATACCGATACTACCGGATTTGTAAATGTTTACAGTGTAGAGATGAAGAATCTTAATTTCCCTAAGATTACATTTATTCCCGGAAAAAATAGTGGTATTACCATTGGAAATATTGCCCTGGTTATTAATGAAGTAAAAGCTGATCAAATCACAGATATTGAGAATAATCCATGGGATTATAGCAGGGAAGCGCAACTAAGCTGTGATAAAATTTCAATTAATTCAAAAGATGGGTTATATAATTTTTCATTTAAAGAAGCGTCAATTAATTCTTTTCAAAAGCAATTAAAAATCGGTTCTGTTAGTATAAAGCCTTTTCTTGGGAAAACAGTATTTGCGGAAAAAGCTCATTTTCAAAAAGACAGGTATGATGTGGATTTAACATGAATTATTTTGAAGAATATAGATATGAAAAATCTTATTGACAAAAAGATAGTTGCATCTGATCTTACTATTAGTAATACGTCTGCAAAAATTTATCGTGATCTTAAAAAACCTTTGAGTGGAAAAAGTAAGGTTGGCAATTATCCATCTCAAATGCTTAAAAAACTAAAGATTCCTGTAAATATTTCAAATGCTGTTTTATCAGACGCTTTTATAGAATATACCGAGCATGAAAAAGCAAGTGACAGTTCGGGCATTGTTGGCTTTTACGGTTCAACGCTCAACATTACGAATATTACCAACGATAGTTTGGCAATCAAAAAAAATAATATTATGACCATTTCATTCGATACAAAATTATTTAATGCCATTCCCATAAAAGGAGCATTTAAATTTTTCCTCAATGGCGCTGGAGGTAATTTTGAAACGAATGGCCATGTATCTTCTTTTGATGCACTCTTGCTGAATAAAGTTTCAGTGCCAATGGCATTAATACGGTTAAATTCCGGAACCATAAATTCCGTTGATTTTAATTTCAAAGGAAATGATTTAAAAGCCGACGGAGATTTTGTTATGAAATACGAAGATTTAAAAGTAGATGTATTAAAGCGTGATGATGATTCAAAAAAAATTGAAAAGAAAGGCCTTACCAGTTTTTTGGCAAATACAATTGTGAAGAACAGTAATCCGGATAATGGAAACCTTCGCAAAGAAACGCCGCATTACGACAGGAACATTCAAAAATCTTTTTTCAATCTCGTTTGGAAAACTATTTTTACGGGTATGAAAAAAACGGTAGGATTGCCATAAGACGGGCCGGATCTGCAATTTGTATTGTTGATTAATTTCCGAGCCCTACGCATCATGCATCCATTTCCTAAATGCCGGTGCCGTTTCCTGGCTGATAATAATAGAATGATTTAGTTCCGGGATAGTAATATCTATGAGCAACTTTACCTTTTCAAAAGCTTTAAAGCTTTTTACATAATTGATATTAACAATATACTGCCGGTTTACCCTGAAGAAAATTGTATCGTCTAACTCTTCTTCCAGCTCGCTTAAGGTTTTATCTGAAATATATTTTTTGGAACAGCTATCAACTACATACACCAGTTTGTTCTGTGTGTAAATTAAAGCAACCTCCTCCAGTCGTAAAGCAATATTCTCCAATCCTTTTTTAACAAGTAATCTTGTTTTTTTTCTCTGGTTAACAAATTTTAAAAGATTCTCAACCGGTACTTGTGTACTTAAATGCGAAAAATGTTCCTGCAGCTTGTTGTATTTTAAAAGAGATTTTTCAAGATCTGAAGTATCAACCGGTTTTAGCAGGTAATCTATACCGTTATTTTCAAATGCCATCATCATATAATCGTCATATCCTGTAATAAAAATTACAGGGGAATGAACACCGGTTTGTCTGAATATATCAAAAGATAATCCGTCAGATAACTGGACATCGCTAAAAATAATATCTGCTTCAGGATTGCCCGTTATATATTCAATACTTCCTTTTACAGAATTTAATCTTGCTGTTATATTTACGGGTATCGATATTTCAGAAAGCTTTTTTACCAGCACTTCCATTGCCGGTTTTTCATCTTCAATAATAATGGCGTTAAGCATGGTTATAAGTTTGATTTGATTAATGGGAGCTTTACTGTGAATTCATTATCGGTTGCTTCTATAATAATATCCTTATTGCAAACCAGCCGGTAACGGGAGCTAAGATTACGCAACCCGATACCTGTTGAATTAACCAGGTAAGGCTTTGGCTTTTTATTATTTTTTATCTGGATGTATTCTCCGTTCAATACAACTTTTATATAAAGTGGATCTGCATCGCTAAACTCATTATGCTTTACTGCATTTTCAACGAGAATTTGCAAGGCATAGGGCAATATCATTAAAGTGCCTTCATGATAGTTGCTCAGGTCGGTGGATAAATGAAGCTTATTATCGTGTCGAACCTGTAATACAAAAAAGTAATTTTCAATAAATTCAAGTTCACCCTGCAACGTGATAAGTTCGCGGTCTTTATTAATTAAAAAATATTTATACACCGATGCCAACTTGCTGTTGAACTGATGGGCGGTTTCAGGGTCATTTAAAATAAGCCAGGAAAGAGTATTAAGAGAATTAAAAATAAAATGCGGTTCCAGCTCATTTTTTAAAACAGACATCTCTGCTTTGGACCGTTCCCAGTCCAACTGGTCGACAATTTTTGTGTAAAGAACACGCTGTGTGCTTAGAAATAATATTTCATAAAGAAGCGTAAATAATAAAACCGCCAGGGAAGAAAATGCAACGCATCTGGATACAGGTAACCAACTGAAACTTTCTTTTGATATTTTATACCAGGCAATAGAAAATATCCCTGAAATAGCAGCCCCAAAAAGACCTCCCAATAAAGAAACAGAAAAAAGTTTTACGATCGGGTTATTAAAGCTTTTTGATATAAAGCGTGTTTTGCGATGTAGCCAGGTTGCGCCCGTCCAGATGCAATAAGAAAGCAGGATAAAGTATAAATTTATAGCAATCAACTCCAGTATTGAATATCGGTTATAGGAAATAATTCCGGAAAAAAATGGAATTATTATTCCCAGGAGTGGAATAAATAACAATC
>CBIGQT010000494.1:0-3050 GCA_966191655.1 uncultured Ginsengibacter sp. | reverse complement strand
CAACAATCATGTAAATTTTGGCGACCCCACAGCAGGCTTTGAGTCCCTGGTCCCATCCGGTACAGGCATTCTTAATGTAGGAGTTGACAATGTTACTATTGAAAAGAATAAGATTAGTGGCAACAATTTTACAGGTATTGCCACAGTAAGCGATCTTGTGTTGGGCGCATTGGCCGGTCTTCCACCGGAAGCATTTGCTGACATTGAACCCAATCCAGACGGTGCAAAAATCATCAACAACACACTTGTAAATAATGGAACGGCACCACCTGCAGGGTTACCATTACCCGGGGTTGATCTTTTATGGGATGGATCAGGAACAAATAACTGTTGGAAGGATAATACGTATTCCAGCAGCTATCCTTCACCGTTACCGGCTTGTAATTAAATAGAAAAATGAAACAGTATCATTCAGGTGCTGTTTCATTTTTTAAAAATTATATTAATGGCAAATCGAAAATTACTTATAGACTTATAAAGGGGTAAACATAGACTAAAGTTTATAAATGGATAGGAACAGAATTTTGCTTTTGGGAATAATTAAGATCGGGTCTGGCTAAGACAAGAGATTTTGCAAAAATCCGTAGTTATGAATGCCTGAGGGACTTTTTTAGTAGAAAAATCTAAAAATAAAAATTCAGTTAGCATTTATCGATTTGGAATAGGAAATACGCTGATAGTATTTTACAATGGATTATTAAGAAAATAAAAAATAACTAAAATGAAAAAAATTATTGCTTCAGCGACACTTGTTTTAATGACAGCATTTTGTTTACTGTCATGTAAAAAATCGGACAAACAGCCGACTACAATGGAAAAAATACAAGGTAAATGGCAACTGGTTACCGATGTATTCAATGACCACATTTCAGGCCAGGACGATATTAATACTATAACCGGCGGTTCTGGCGATATTATAGATTTTAGAACCGATGGTAAAGTTTATTCCAATATCCAGAGTGTGGGAGATACATCAACATACGTCCTGTCCGGCGAAACCAAAATTGTAATTAATGGTAATCTGAATTATGACATTACAACACTTACATCAAATTCATTTATTCTTCATGAAAAAGAAAATGCAGGAGGTACTGATTTTTATGAAGAGACTATTACTTTAAAAAAATAGAAGCGGTAATTGCGGGCTCCAAGTGGTCAAACGTCGCCGCTATTGCTTAATGCTTTTGACACTTTAAATGTAAGTATTGAATATTAGTAACTCTTGCAGATCGCATTTAGTTAGTGTCTGTTTTAAAATAATTGTTTTTAATCCGCTCTCTTGAAAACGCTGAAATTTTATTATAAACTTTAAAATAATCAGTAATGAGACTTCATTTAAATAAACTTCAAATTTTTGTAAGTGGGTTTATTTTAATCATCGTGCTTAGCGGTTGCCATAATTATTACAGTGCAAGCACGCCAAATCAAAGTAATAGTATTGCAAAACCTACATTTGGGATAAAAACAGGTCTTTCATTATCTAATGCCACAATTAAACAAACAGACACAGATCCTAGCACCATTAAAACATCTGCAAGAACCGGAGATTTGGGTGGTATATATCTCGACGTTCCCTTAGCAAAAGAATTGATCTTCCGGCCGGAAGGTACAATCGTGTCAAAAGGTGCCCGACAAAAAGATAGCAACCCATATTATTATGGCTATTCAATTCGGTTTACTTATATAGATTTTCCTTTAAATATTCTCTATAAAAAAGATTATAGCCAGGGGCATTTAATAGTAGGAGGAGGTCCTGTAATAGGAATTCCAATAAGTGACAGCTACAGCGGTTATCCATTAAAAACTGATTTTGGCATTAATGGGTTAATAGGCTATGAGTTTAGTATAGGCTTTTCATTCAATTTAAATTACACTTATGGATTAACCAATGCCAGCAATGATAATTCATATATAAGCAAAATTACAAACCGCTATTTAGGCATAACGGTGGGCTATTCTTTTTGAAATAATCTTTTCTCATTATGATATTACTAACAACTTAAAAAATTAATCATCTTTTAAATAAAATATAAATGATACGGAAATTTAAAAACTTAAAAGTGTTGATTATTGTTTCGATAATATTTTTTGTATTGGCAGGTTGTAGCCGTTATTATATGGTTGCAACCAGTAACGCTAAAGATACTCCAGACAAAAGTGTTGATTCTCTAAAAAGCCAAAACAGGTATTTCATTTTACGTACTCCAAGCCAGGCCTACTTTATGCGGAATATGGTTTTAAGTGAAGATAGAAAAAGCATCACATGTACTCTGGGTGATGTCCCCATAGAACACCAGGATTACCTTTATAAAGGGAAGGGGACTATGCGCTATAAAGAGCCTTTTGTTCTCAATGAAGTGCACATGTATATTGCCAATGATAGTTTACTTAGCAACGGCAGTTATACTTTGGCACTCGATAAAATTCAAAAAATTGAAGTAATTGAAAAAGATAAAAAGCGAACTACTAATAGCTATGTTATTGGAGCGCTGGGTTTCACATTAGGCGCCCTGGCTGTGGCAGCAATTATTGTGGCGGCTACTAAAAGTTCGTGTCCCTTTGTAAGCGCATATACCGATAATCAGTTTGTATTACAGGGAGAAATATATGGGGGCGCTATTTATCCGCAGCTCGCAAGAGACGATTATATGCCTTTACGAATGAATGCGACTATAGATAATACTCTTCAATTAAAAATTAGTAATGAATTACAGGAACAGCAGTACACTGATTTTGCAGACCTGATAGTCGTATCGCATCCCGAAAACACAAAAGTTCTTTCTGATGAAAAAGGAAATTTATATAGCATTGAAAATCCGCAATCACCAATTGCTGCATGGACAGGAAATAATAAAGATGCACTGACGCCGATACTTGCAAAAGACGATAATACATTGCTGCACTTTGATGATACCCTGGCAACGGATGCTACTAATTATCTGGTTACCAAATTTAACAAACCTACCGGATGTCAAAAAGGTAAATTGATTTTGGCAATTAAGAACACTTATTGGCTGGATTATCTGTATGGCGAAGTGGCAAAGAGTTTT
>CBIGQT010000493.1:0-3062 GCA_966191655.1 uncultured Ginsengibacter sp. | reverse complement strand
AAATAAAAGGAGGTCAACTGGCTAAGGCCGCCTATCCGGCCACTCTGGTAAGTTTGATCTTGTCAGATGTAATTGGTGATTCACCTGGTATCATTGCTTCAGGGCCAACAGCGCCAGACACAACAACTTTCGAAGATGCGATAAGTGTTCTTAAAAAATATGATTTGCTTAAAGAAATCCCAAAGCGTGTTCTTGATTATTTGCAAGAGGGAGTTAAGGGCGCTCATCCTGAAACGCCAAAAGCCGGGAATCCTGTTTTTGCCAATACACACAACTTCATAATCGGCGGGAATAAAATGGCTTTGAAGGCTGCCTGCATAACAGCGATGGAATTTGGTTTGCATGCTATAGTAATTACTTCGGAATTGGAAGGAAATACCGTTAAGATAGCGGATCAAATATTCGAGACCTCCATTAAATATCAAAACGATGCTTCCATTCCAAAACCCTGTTGCCTGCTTTACGGCGGAGAAACCACATTGCGTGTAAATGGAAATGGAACTGGAGGAAGAAATCAACACATGGCGCTTTATATGTCGACATTGTTAAAAGCTGGGAATGGAATAACATTGCTCTCTGCGGGAACCGACGGCAATGACGGGCCTACTTCTGTGGCCGGTGCTGTTGTAGATACAAACACATTTGAAAAGGCATCATCGCAAAACCTTAATGTTGATAAATATTTAAAGAAATTTGATTCATTTCATTTCTTTGAAAAGGCCGGCGGCCACATCATTACCGGCCCAACCATGACAAATGTAATGGACCTCGTTATCGTAATAATTGAATAATACATTAGAAAAATTTGCAACGATCTTAAACAAAGACAGTTGAGTATATTTTATATTTAACGCAAACGGTTAAACGAAATTTAATTTTAAAATAATTCAACGCTCCAGGTTCTTCTCCACGTTTGCCCTGCTGTTAGTTGATTAATACCTTCTTTATTTGTCAATTGGTAATCGTGATGAACGGTGTCCGCAATGCCACACCAGGGTTCCAGGCAAACAAACGGTGCATCTTTAGCCGCCCAAATACCAAAATAAGGAAAGGCTTCAAACATAAATGTAAGTCCATGCTCACTTTTATTTGTGTACAATTTTATCCGGTTACTGTTGATGTGTTTTAAAACAATTGCATCATCGTAAAATAAAGAAGGTTTAAGATGTAATTTTTTTTCATCTAACAGTATTGTTTCAATTCCGTCTCCCTTTAAACCGTTATGCAACAGGTATCGCTTTAAAATTGTATTGTTATTAAACTGTATTATATAATCAGTGTATAGTAAATTTTCTTCCAGCGGCACTTTGAATGCAGGATGCCCGCCAACCGAAAAGTACATCTCATTTTCACTAACGTTTTTCACGATATAGCTGCAAAAAAGAGTATGCTGTTTTATCTCATATTGAACCTGGAAAGTAAATTGAAAAGGATAAACTGCCAGTGTTTCATCATTGCTTTGCAAAGTGAAAATTGCAGATGAGTCAGATGTTTGTTTTGCTTCAAACATTTTATCTCTTGCAAAGCCATGACGGGATAAGAAATATTCTTTATTATTAAAAATATATTTGCCGTCTTTCAGTTCCCCAACTATAGGAAATAAAACCGGCGAATGTTTGCTCCAGTGTTTTGCATCTGCCTGCCACAAATATTCCAGCCCGTTTAATTGTAAGCTTTGCAGTTCAGCGCCTTTCTCATTAACGGTGACTGAAAGCGGCCCGTTTGATATTTGTATCATGTATCAAAAATACATGCATTTGCTTTTTTTCATTTAGCATATTTAAAATTATATTATTTGAAAGTCTTAGTCGTTTCAGTTTGGCAGTATTCATAAAAATAATTTTATAAAAGTTTCGTTAGTTATTTAACGATTTACCAATTTCAATAAATTATCCCATGGACAAACTTATTTATGGAGAAGAATACTGCTGTTATAATAAGGATGAATATCTTGGAAAGGCAACATACACTCACGATTATCAAATCGGCGATTGCTTTGCCAGGCTGGAAGTTAATAAGAAGGGGCGTCTTGAAGAAATATTTATTATGCCTGACAGGTGGGTTATATCGGTAAAACTACTTTAATTAATTTCCGGTGGTAACCTAACGCCAACGCTTATACGAATAAATTAAGCATATCGTTCGGCTTTAAATCTTTTCGCCAATAGTCCTGTAGCAATTGCCGGATCTATATCTGCCACAACTACTCCTTCTTTTCCATAGGGCTGGTGTGCAAGGCATTTCCCATCCGGTGCTATTACAGAAGAAGCTGATTCCTGGAAGCGCATCGCATAGTTTACGCTGGCAAAATATATAGTATTTTCCATGGCTCTCATCATCATGGCTTTTTCATAATAAGGATTATTTTTGTTTCCCCATTCAGTAAGTTGCGGGCCTTGTATATTGCTTCCGGTACATTGCGGATGAAAAACAATTTTGGCATCATGCATTGCTGCCCATCTTACAGATTCAGGATAACGAAAGCCTTCATGGCAAATTGTAATTCCAAACTTTACATCATTCACTTCAAAAATATTTCGTTTGGTTCCGGGAATCCATATATTATCTTCTGTAGGATCTAACTGGTTTTTTGTTTGATATCCTAACACTTCACCCGTGTTTGAAATTACGAAGGCTACATTAAAAAATTTATCTGCATGATGCCAATCCATGGGCAAAATAACTGCAATAGAATATTTAGCTGCCATGCTGCACGCCTTATCCAACGCGGATTCCACCTCTTCTTTTGTACCTCTCTCAATTTGAAATTCCTCCAGCGGGTATCCCGGAATATATGATTCAGGAAAGCAGATTATTTCAGCATTTTCTTTTGCTGCATCCTGAATTAATTTTTCTGCCTGTAATAATCCGTCACTGATGGATTTTGGAAAGGGTGGGGATGCTAACGCAATTTTCATAATGTAGAAATGAATTATGAAGATAAGATCGAATTAAAGAGTAACAAAGAGGAAATTTATTTGTTAACCCAATAATCCGCAACAGTAACATCGTCAGCAATTGGAAGTGAAATTTTAAAAAGTCTTGAGTATTCAGGAATTTTT
>CBIGQT010000492.1:0-3069 GCA_966191655.1 uncultured Ginsengibacter sp. | reverse complement strand
CCACGCGTGCCGAGACCAAAGATCGCCGACAACATACTCGCGGTCATCGGCCACACCCCGATGGTTCGCCTGAACAGCATCACTCGCGATGTCGAGGCGACGGTGCTGGCAAAGCTCGAAACCTTCAATCCCGGCAACTCCATCAAAGATCGTATGGCGATCAAAATGATCGAAGATGCTGAGAAAAGCGGCCTGCTAAAGCCAGGAGGAACGATCATCGAAGGCACATCCGGCAATACGGGGATGGGCCTTGCACTTGCAGCCTGCGTTAAAGGGTACAAATGTATTTTTACCACTACCGATAAACAATCTAAAGAGAAAGCAGATATCTTAAAAGCAATAGGCGCTGAAGTAATTGTTTGCCCTACCAACGTAGAGCCGGAAGATCCACGCTCCTACTATTCTGTATCAAAAAGATTAGCTGCTGAAGTTCCTAATTCCTGGTACGTAAATCAATATGATAATCTTGCCAATCGGCTTGCTCATTACGAACAAACGGGTCCTGAAATTTGGGAGCAAACGGAAGGCAAAATAACACACCTTGTTGTTGCCACCGGAACAGGAGGAACTATTGTTGGCACAGGGCATTATTTAAAAGAAAAAAATCCTGATATAAAAGTTTGGGCGATTGACAGCTATGGTTCATTGCTTAAAAAATATTTTGATACAGGTGAGTTGGATGAAAAAGAAGTTTATCCGTATATCAGCGAAGGTTTTGGGGAAGACTTTGTTCCTGCTAATTACGATATGAAATACATTGACCGTTTTGAAAAAGTTACTGATAAAGATGGCGCAATAATGGCCCGGCGCATCGCGAAAGAAGAGGGATTGTTTTGCGGATATAGTGCAGGAAGCTGCCTGCAGGGATTGATGCAATTAAAAAGTGAATTGAAAAAAGGAGATGTAGTCGTGTGTATTTTTCATGATCACGGAAGCAGGTATGTTGCAAAAATTTATAATGACCAGTGGATGATGGAAAGAGGATTTTTGGAAGTAAAAACTTTTAAGGATTTAGTAAGCGGCCGTGGCACCAAAAAGTTACTGACTATTTCTCCCAAACAAAAAGTTGCCGAAGCAATAGCATTGATGAAAAAATATGATATTGAAAATGTTCCTGTAATGAATGGTGAAGGAATTATCGGATCGCTAAGTGAAGGAGGATTATTTGATAAAATATTATCAGATCCTGAAATTAAAAATCAAACTGTAGAAGCAGTGATGGAAAAAGAATATCCTGTTGTTGCTTTTGACACTCCTGTTGAAAAATTAAGTAAGCTCATCTCAAAACAAACAGGCGCTGTTCTTAGTAAAGATGAAACGGGAGATTACCATATCGTAACTAAGTATGACATCATTCAAAGCCTGGCCAAATAATTTTTTAAAAATGATGCTTATCTTAAGCTATTGATTATAAATTAATAGTTCGAATTACCACATATTTTTTTATAACCATTTTCGTAGAATTACGAATTACTAAAAGTATTTTTTCTTAGGAAGTTTCCCTCCAAATTGTAATCAAATAGTATTTTTCTATATTTCAAGATTAAGCAATATCGCTATTGTGTAGAGACCCAGTGCCTTATACCTTTGTTCCAGAAGTTGATTGATGTTGATTTAAGCATTAATCTGTCCCGATAACCTCGGGCATCCAAATATCCGTTGAAAAATTAAAGTTAGAATCTATCCAAATTCCTGAAAGATCAAAAATCCGGTATCAGTCAACTTCTATTTTTTTCCAATATCGTTTCTTTGCAAGATAAGTAAAGAAGAAAAATAAGAAATACTGCTTTTAGTAATAAAGTTTGAGCACATTATTATTCTTATGAAAACCAGAAAATCCAACGAAAACCAAAACTACCTGTGATCCTGTTAAGAATTAACTAAAGAAAACACTAAAGCACTTAAAAGTCCCAGGGAACCTGCTAAAGCAGGAGAAAAATTACTTCTGCAAAGTTGATTTGTTCAACATTGCAGAAGTTTTTATTTTACCGATATCTTTCAGGTAAATGATTCTGCATTCCGAAAATATCGATGACATTAAAACATACACGCGAATTGTTTCTTTGGTTCCGTCTCAAACAGAACTTCTTTATGATTTAGGATTGGATGAAGAAGTAATTGGAATTACTAAATTTTGTGTTCATCCAAATGTTTGGCATAAAACTAAGACCCGGCTCGGAGGAACAAAAAATCTGAAGATTAATATTATTCAAAAACTTAAACCAGACCTGATAATAGCCAATAAAGAAGAAAATACAAGAGAGCAAATTGAACAATTAGCTAAAACTTTTGATGTATTTGTTACGAATGTAAGAAATATTAATGATGCCTTAAAAATGATAAAAAACGTTGGAATGCTCACCGGGCAAGCTTCTTCTTCGGTAAGAATTGCAAATAGCATTCAGTCAACATTTAAAAAGTTATTCGAAAAAATTTCTTCAAAAGAAAAAATTAAGACAGCTTATGTTATCTGGAGAAATCCTTATATGGTTGCAGGAGGAGATACTTTTATAAGTGATATGATGCAATATTGCGGAATGCAAAATATTTATAGCAATATGAAACGTTATCCTGAAATTAATATTGAAGACCTAAAAGATAAATGCGAATTGCTCTTGCTTTCCTCGGAGCCTTATCCATTTAAAGAAAAACATATAAGAGAACTACAATCTCAAATTCCGGCTGTAAAAATTGTGCTGGCGGATGGCGAAATGTTTAGCTGGTATGGAAGCAGGTTAGTAAAAGCCGCAAAATATTTTGAAACATTTTATAAAACTATTGTACCAATAAAATAGAAAGCGATTGAAACATAACTTTTCTGAAATATTTTTCTCATTAAACTGCAAAAGCCATGAAGGATTAATTAAAAATATTTTATGCGCTTTGTGTCTTTGTAAAATTGACAGGTTACTTAAAAATGAAGTGCATTGTGTTTTTACCATTTTCATGTAGGTTTGCATACATTAAAAAAAAAAATTGCAATGGCTTCAAAAAAAATTTCTTAATTATTGGGCGATAAACCAAATGATTTATTAAATTACAAGTTAATATTTGATAAAAAAACTATTT
>CBIGQT010000491.1:0-3077 GCA_966191655.1 uncultured Ginsengibacter sp. | reverse complement strand
TTCGTATCTCATCCATTATTTCCAACAGTTTTCTACTTAATGAATGGGGCATGAGATCGCTTTCAATTTTTTGACGGTAAATGCAATCAACCACTTCTTTAATTTCAAATTGTAAACCATGCCCTTCCCACGCCAAAGAAATCTTATTTTTTTTTCCATCCTTCATCTCCACCGCTAAACCAGGTGATTTCTCATACCAGGGGTCTAGTATTTTAATCATTCCTTCCGTACCATTAATTTCAGCTGGTTTCTTCTCGGCGGTCAGCAAGGAGGATTCTAATATGGCATAGGCAGAATCATACCCAAGTATTATTCCGCAAGCCTCATCAATTCTTTTGTCTGACAACTTTCCGAAAGCCTTAACCATAGAAGGCTCACCCGCCAGCAGGATACTTAAAAAAATGCAATAAACACCCAGGTCTAATAACGATCCCCCTCCTTTGGCCGGATCATAAAACCGGTTGCTTTCGTCATAGGGAGCCTCAAATCCCATTGTGGCTTTGATGCGCATTACATCCCCGATCACTTTTTCATTTACCATTTTAAGCAGCGTGATGAAACTTGGTAGAAATCTTACCCACATACCTTCCATTAGAAAAGTTTTTTTCGTTACTGATAATTGTATAAGCTCATCAAATTGCCGCGTGTTTAATACAATCGGCTTTTCACAAAGAACCGGTATTCCATTCGCCAAACAGGCTTTTATCTGTTCATAATGCGATGGATGCGGAGTGGCAATATAAGCTATATCAACACCGCTTTCACGTATAAATTTATCCAGATCAATAAATCTTTTTGAAATCCTGAACTCATCAGCGAATTTATTTGCAGATTTTTTATTATCGGATAAAACAGCAGTTATTTCCTGCATAGGTTCTACCAATTTAATATCCTCCGCAAAATGGTGTGCGATATTACCAGGGCCTATAATACCCCACGTATAACTTTTCATCTAAAGGTTTTAGTTGTATACTCTAAAAAAGATGCCAATGATAAGAATGTCTAATAGAAGGCCACCGGCTTTTATTTAATTTTAGTAGGCTTTCTCAGTTTCTCCAAATTCCATTGTTTTTTTGTGTAGCATTTAAAAAATTTTTCATATAGATGAATGCCCACACGGCTTACAACTACATCCTCTGATGTTTGAAGCCTGTCTTTTTTTTCCGCTTTCGATCCCAGGAACGCATCTACTTCATAAGAACTCAAATTGAGTCCGTATAATTGATTTAGAGTATTTAAATTTATAGGTATAGGTAATAAAGGCCATCCACGCTGGCTAAAACTCTGTGTTCATAATATCTCCATTCTGTGAATCCCGACAAATACTTAAAAACTTCAGCCGCATGTAATCAAACATATATAATTTCTTTTTTCTCAGGAATCTTAAATTTATTATCTAATGCTTCTTCTATTACTTCTGTCATCTTGTGCTATGTTTTATTCCAGGAAATATTTTCAAGATATTTGTCGACTCTCAATTTCCAGTCCGAGTTATTTTTTTCAGTAAGAATTTTTTCCGCAGTAACAATAAATTCTTCAGCCGTGTCAGCAATATGTACTAATCCCAGCTTTGCGTAAGGAGAAATTACATCTGTTATAGAAGTTGATATTACAGGTTTGCCACCAGCCAGGTATTCAGGTGTTTTTGTAGGGCTGATGTATTTTGTTGATTCATTCAGTTCAAAAGGAATAATAGCAACATCCCATTCTGAAAGATAGCTGGGTAGGTCTGAATAATTTTTGCTTCCAAGGTAATGTATGTTTTCACCTGCCGGAAGTATCGAAGGATCGATTTTAATAACCGGGCCGATAAAGATAAAATGCCAGTCGGCACGTCGTCTTGCTAATTCACTGATTAGTGAAATATGAAACCTCTCGTCAATTACACCATAAAATCCAAATCGTGGATACGGAATTTTAGCCTGATCCAATGGGTCTACTCCTTTTATTCTTGCAGACTGAAAATGCAGTTTATCTATGCTGCTTGGAAAAGAGTGAACATTATGATGTAAATATTTTTTTGCCTCATACAAGCTATGCCCTCCCGTAAACACAACGTCCGCAATCTTTAAAAGAATACCTTCAATTTTTTTCAATTCAGGTGGAGCAAACTTAAAAGCAGATAGCTCATCCATACAATCATAAATTATCAAAGATGGATGCAAATGATTTGAATATTCCAGCGCCATTGGAGTATAATACCACAGCATGTATTCCTTTACATTCTTAGAATGGAATAAAGAATCAATCAAAGCTCTTAAGACAAGCGCTCTTTTTTCTATGCTATTTTTTTTAGATACATATAGCTGTATTATCCACAAGTTATTAGTTTCAGAATCTTTTCTAAGTTTGTAAAAGTCGGAAACTTCTTCTATTGGTTCTTCAATTACAAACACCCTGTTATATAAAGCGAATCTGCTCATTAAATGCTGAGGCCGTTGGTAAACGAAATCCCATCTAATGTGACTAAAGCATATTAAATCCATAGCTTTTAAGAATTAAATTTAAGAATGAGAAATGAGAAGCGAATTATCTATGATTTATAATTACGATTCGTATGCCATTGTTTTTAAACACTTAAAAACAGTTTTTTTTCGTAATTAAGGATTTTAATGTGTAAATATCACCCCAGACAAAAAACGTATCGTAGAAATTTATCATTAGTTTCTTTCATCAATAAATTTAATTTTTATGATTACTACTACGGCATGTTTTATGAGTTTATTTGATTTATTAATTTTAAAATTACAAACATGAAATCTACATCAACAAAAACTCAAAATAACGGCAGTTTAGCTACACAAAAAACGAAAGTTGGAAAAAGCTAATAGAAACGATAATGCGTCTTAAAATAAAAATTTGTCTAAGGAAGCTTTGCTTGCTAAGCTCCTTTTTTTCTTTAATAAAGATTAGATGACAATTGGCATTAAACTCTTTGTTGACGTATTTAAAAGCCCAAAGCTAATTAATTAAAAGCCTGCAAGATTTCTATGTGATTCACGCTGTAAAATAAAAAAAAGTGCTTTTCCAAATCAAAAAAATACACCAAGGCATATTTTTTTTTTTTTTTTTTTGAA
>CBIGQT010000490.1:0-3081 GCA_966191655.1 uncultured Ginsengibacter sp. | reverse complement strand
TTCGGCATAAGTAACTCACTTATCTTATCTGCGTATGCGAATATTTCTTCGTGCAGGACTGACTGTTTGGGATGGGCGCTGCACATAACGTTGCGGTTAATGTCACCGCAGGTAGCTATGGAATCTAACTTTGATTTATTAAACTCCTGTATGGTTGGTTTTATTTTTGATTTTAAAATTCCATGTAGCTGAATGGTTTGCCGCGTAGTAATTTTTATTACTCCTGTGGAATTCTTTCCTGCAATTTCATGAGCTGCCACCCATTGATCCGAGGTTAAAAACCCGCCCGGTAAACGAAGCCTTATCATAAACGAAAATAGCCTTTCCAGTTTTTTCTCCGCACGCTCTTCACGCCTGTCACGATCATCTTGCTGGTACATGCCATGAAATTTTATTAATGACTGATCGTCCTCCCGGATGGCTCCTGTTAATTCATCATGCAGGCTTTCTACAATGGTGCCACGCAGGCCATTGCTTTCTGTTTTAATTTTTTCTATCGGTGATAATGGTTCTGACATTGATTATATTTCAAAATTTGTTATTACACGAATTATTGCGATTCGTAATAATTCTGTTATTCTTTTTTCAAACGTTCTATTCCTGTAATTAGAAAGAATTAGTGTCATTATTTATTAATAAACATCTGTTACATATCTTCCATATTCTTTCATATCATCAAGGTATTTTTCTGCATCAGTTTTTGATCTTTCGCCAAATTTTTCAATGATATCTGTTATTGTTTGTTCAACGTCAATACTCATCGGATCTTTCGTACCGCATACATACACATAAGCGCCGGTTTGCAACCATTCAAAAAACTCATTTCCATGCTGCATCATCTTGTGTTGAACATAAATTTTTTCATGCTGATCTCTTGAAAATGCGGTGGATATTTTGGTGAGCACGCCTGTTTCAAACCAGTTTTGTATTTCGCTTTGGTATAAAAAATCTGTAACAAAATGCTGTTCTCCAAAAAGCAGCCAATTCTTTCCTGAGGCGCCGGTGGCATCTCTTTCAGCAATAAAAGAGCGAAACGGAGCAATACCTGTTCCGGGCCCGATCATGATTATATTTTTATCTTCTTCAGGTAAACGGAATCTATTATTCGGATGTACATAAAATGGCAATTTTTGCTCTTTATCAAAGCCCGACAAAAAATTGGACGCCAGGCCATATTTAAGTGTATTATTTACTTTGAAAGAATTTTTAGCAACAGTAATATGTATTTCACCCGGGTGCGCTTCCGGCGATGAAGCAATAGAGTACAATCTCGGCGCTGTGGGTTCTAAAATTTTTACAATCTCGGTAAACTGATCAGCGTTCTTTACAGGGTATGTTGTAAGCATGTCCAGTAAATCGCACCTTTTTATAACAATATCTTTTTCAACAATCGCAGCATACTGCTTCACCACACGTTCCGGGAGATAAGTGATGTTTAATTTTTTGTGCAACAAGTTATATACAGAAGTTAGTTCATCTTTATAATCAATGTTCGTGGTGTCGTCAACGTTAGTTACAGAAATAATTTCTTCCACAAGCGCTTTATCATTTTCAGGAATAATACCTATTGAATCACCGGGAAGATAGCTTATGTCTTCAGCCTCAATTTCAATATGATATGTTTCTTTGTTACTTCCCCTGTCATTTAAATTAATGTGCGCAAGCAACTGGCCATTATATATTTTTTTGCCGGATGATCTTTTTGCTGTGATTTTCGGAGCTATAGCGGGAGTTTCTGCATCATGGTTTAATGTCTTGCATATTTCATCAAACCATTGCTCTGCTTCGTTATCATAGTCAACGTCACATTTTTGTATGGGATAAAAACGCTTGCCTCCAAGTTTGGTTAATTGCTCGTCTACATCTTCGCCTGCTTTGCAAAAGAGGGGATAAGATGTATCGCCTAATGCAAGGACACTATATTTTAATTTATCAAGTTTGAATCCATTATTATGTACATGATCATAAAATTTCTTTGCTGCTGCCGGCGGCTCACCATCTCCGTGAGTGCTTATGACTGCCAGAAAATATTCTTCTTTGGTAAGATCATTTAATCTATATTGATCCATACTTTGCACCTTCGCATGGATACCTTGTCTCTTCGCTCTTGCTGCAAATTCAGTGGCTAATTTTTTTGAATTGCCTGTCTCGGTTCCATAAGCAATCGTAATTTTATTTACGCCACTTTTGGTAACCGGTTTTTCATCAGATGACTTTGATGATACGATGCCATTCAAATAACCATTCATCCAAATCAATTCTTCGTTTGTTGATTGCTTAATAAGATCCAGTAAAGCCTTTAATTTATTTTCAGCTAACATACTTCTGCAAATTTTCCGGTTTATTAATTTCGATTAAATGACTTGTCATTGGTTTGAAATAATATTCGCTGCTTTCACTATTCTTTAGCCATGCAAATTGCTCATGAAGTGAAACCACTTTACCGATGATCACTAATGAAGGTGAAATAAATGATTTCCCTTTTAACCGGTTTTTATAATCATATAAATTGGTGATGTGCACATTTTGTAAAGGTGTTGTTGCCTGCTCAATTACGGCCAATAATTTATCTTCATGAATATTATTAGCAGTTAATTTTTCTGCAACTTTATCTAATGTTTCAGAAGACATATAGAAAACCAAAGTGTCATCTGTATTGGCTAATTCTTTCCAGTAAGCATCGGTAACAATATCCGATTTGTAATAAGTAAGAAAACGAACTGATGTTGCATAGCCTCTTGCAGTAAGCGGAATACCTGCATAAGCTGCTGCGCCAAGGGCAGCAGTAACTCCGGGAATTATTTCATAAGGAATATTATAGGTAACAACTGTTTCCAGTTCGTCCAGAATATTAGAAAAAATAGAGACATCACCGCCTTTTAAACGTACAACAAGTTTACCCGACAAGCAATAGTAAACAATTAACTCATTTATAGATTGTTGTGGTGTTGAAATGCCACGCCTGCATTGCTTGCCTACATAAATTATTTCAGCATTTGGACTTACATAACTATTTAAAATGTCCTCACTCACCAAACGGTCTGTAAGAACAATATCCGCTTGCTGCAGATATCGTACAGA
>CBIGQT010000489.1:0-3084 GCA_966191655.1 uncultured Ginsengibacter sp. | reverse complement strand
AACTTATGAAAAGTGGTCGTTTTATTAAAAAACAGGCTACTTTAAGCTACAGGAAAAAACTTTTTTGCCTTATGTTAACTTTCTAACATAAGGGTTTGAAGACATTTTGCCTTTGTGAAATTTTTCTAAAGCTCTTTTTAAATTAGTCTTCTTATATTTTTTTATTTATTTCCCCTCCTTGCTAATTTTTGTAACTATTGCAAGAATTGAGTATAAAATTTTTTGGCATTTTTACCCAAAATTTATAATAGTGTGAAAAATGTGCAGCAATAAAATATATATTTCTTCAAAGCAATAATAATAAAGTGTAAGTTTGAAGTCATATTTTCAAGACAAGCTCCCTGACACCCCCGAATAATAATGTACCTGAAAACTCCAGGCAAAGGATTCAATTTTAAAAAATAAAAAATAAAATTTTATGCCAACATTATTAAAAAAATGGTGGGTTATTCTTTTACAGGGCATCCTGCTTATTATTATTGGGTTCATCTTTATCAATAATCCGGTAGCAGTACTTGCAGGAATATCGTTTTGGATAGGATTACTAACTTTAGTAACAGGTCTGATAGGAGTTATCAGTCATTTTATGGTGCATAAAAATGAGCGTGAGAGTGGCACATTGTTGTGGAGTATCATCACCTTATTTTTTGGTCTCCTGATGATTAATAAACTCGGGCTTACTATGAAAGTGATTACCATCTTTTTTGGATTATGGATGCTTATGACAGGCTTGTGGCTTACTTCCACAGGATGGCAACATCGCGGTAACGGGTTTATGGGCTGGTTAATGCTGCTGGCTGGCATAGTATCTATATTGGCAGGTATTGCTGTAATATTCAATTTGGGTACCGGAGCAATATGGATTAGCACCTTACTTGGAATACAGGCATTGGTAGCAGGAACAGGTCTTATTTTTTTAGCATTCGCCAAGCGGCACGTGGTAACCAATATAAAAGCGAACAGGCCATTTAGTACACCCTAAAAACTTTAATTACTTTTATGAGCAGGCTGCGTTATTAGCTCCATAGATATTCATCTAAGTTATAAGTTAATGAGCAAACGAAACCTGGAAAGCTTATTATTTTCAAATTTTAAAAAATCCATAACCGGGAGTTGTAACTTTTAATTCCACAAAAATAATTCTGGCTCTTAACCAGGGAATATCAAACTCTTACTAAAATAGTATAGATCTATATGAACTTTTTTTCAAAAAAAGGTTTAACTAAAAACGTAATGGGAGAAAGTCGAAAACGTTATTTAGACAATAGACAAAATACCCCGACAATACTTTTCACAGATATTTTAAAACAAGGATAGTTGTCGTCATACTGCTTTCTGCTGTTATGGTGCAAGCCCAAACAGTGGATAGCAAACCAACCGCTGAAACAATAAGAAGTTAGCGTTTATTGGGCACCGTAACTGCCAGATATACCACCGATCATGATGAAATGATTGTAACTGGTCCGAAAATTGATGTCAATTCAAGTCTGGTATGGCACAAAAGGTTTTTTAAACGGAAAGGCTAATGTTATTCTTTTTGGGATAAAGTAATTTTGGGTAAATGAATATTCTGTACATTTAAATAAATTTAAGGTATTTATTTCTTTTATAAGTTTGAGGAGTAATACGTCAAAAATAGACCTGACCCCAAAGCTTACCACAAAAACATTACCTCCCGAAATCATGTAGAATAGAAGCTGATCTATGAGTTATTGTGATCAGGCTGTGATAAGATGTAACAAATACAAATTTTCTGTCTGCTCCGGAATCCGGAACTAAAGTATTAATACATGTAGTATTTTCAATAGCAAAAGCTTAATAAAAATAAAATTTTTCAAAAACAATTATCTCAAACAATCAAATTTCTCACTATGTCACAAAAATTAATGGTTACTTGTTTGCTCGTTAGTAGTATCCTCCTCTATTCATGCGGGCCATCTAAAAAAATGAAAGCTGCTAACGCAAATATAGCCCGATTGGAGGCTGCCAACAAAGACTTAACAGCTAAAGTATCACAGCTACAGGGCCAGGTAGATAATCTTACTGCCTCAAATAATTCGCTAAATCAACAATATAATAGCTATAAGACAGATTGCGAAGCGACAAAACAAAAACTGGCATCAATAGAAGCCTCAAGGAAGGAGGACTATAATAGATTAATGGAAATACAAAAGAAAGTGGAAGCTGCTACGGCTGATTTTGAAGGTAAAGGTCTGGAAGTAACTGAAAAAGATGGAGAAATCTATGTAAATATGCAGGATAATCTTCTATACAAAAGTGGCAGCTCTACCGTTGGAGAAGAGGGCAAAAAAGTACTGGCCAACCTCGCATCGGTTTTAAATGATTATCCTAAGCTAGAAGTAACGGTAATGGGGCATACCGATGATCAGAAGTTTAAGAGTTCTAATACCGATAACCTCAGCCTGAGTACTGAAAGAGCCAATGGAGTGGCAAGGATATTGAGAGATAACCAGGTTGATCCAAATCGCTTAACATCGGCAGGCAAAGGCAAATTCGATCCTGTAGCCGATAATGCTACTGCAGAAGGACGTGCAAAAAACAGGCGGACTGAGATTATCCTGAATCCTGATTTTTTGAGGGCATGGGAAGAGACCGGGAAATGAAATAGGTGAATTTATAGGTATTGGTAAAAAGAGAGAATGGCATTAGGGAAATGCCTTTCTCTCTTTTGCTACAAATTAGATTATAACAGTGATAGTTGTAGTGTCCCGGTTTCCGGGGAACCAGGTAATATCAAACAGGTAACGAAATATTTTCCTGGTAAGCTGACTAATGATTCAAAAGCAATTTGTGTATGAAAAAAACTGAATACATCGCTGATTGATGTTACTTACGATTTATAACTCCCAAAAGATTTGATGGGTTTTTTAGCACATTGCATAATTGAATGTTAGATTGATAGTCACTTAATAGTAAGTAATTTTATAAGAAGTACCCGAAAATAAAATCCTTAAACTTTATTTATGCAGCTGATAAAAATATGTGCAACTTGTTTTATTATTCTGATCATTTCTTCCTGTGGGGGAAACAGTTTACAAACAAGTAAATCAGATATTCTTGAAG
>CBIGQT010000488.1:0-3092 GCA_966191655.1 uncultured Ginsengibacter sp. | reverse complement strand
CGCCGGCTAAAATATTAGGACGAAGACGAATACCTACGGGATAACTATGTCCATATTTCTTTCCAAATTTTTCAAGGTTAGAAAGGCTGTCGATGTTGATGTTTACTTTTAAATTTTTTGCTTCATCTATTTCATCAAAAGCAATCCCGTTAGAAGTGTATAAGATCCGTTCCGGCGTAAAACCTGCATGCAAAGCCAGTTTCACTTCATTAATTGAACTACAGTCAACATTGGCGCCAATGGATTTTATATAACTAAGAATATTGACATTAGTTAAAGCTTTGCAGGCATAAAAAAATTTTGCATCCGCATCTTTAAATGCAGTGATAAGCTTATTGTACTGCTCAGCAATTTTTTCTGCATGATAAATATATACAGGGGTGCCAAATTCTTCAGCTACAGATAAAAGTTGTTGATGAGATAAAACCTGTTGCGACATAAAGCTAAAGTGATGATGTGTTAATTAGCTATTGAGCCGATTAACCCAATTTAATTTATTAAATATTTATTCGGGAATTGCATTGCTGATATCAACTACTTCATCTTTTTCACTCTCATCCTGTAACAATTCATTGTTAGTTTCTTCAAATCGTATTTCATTTTGTAAGTCTTCGATTTTTGTTGCTTCAATAATTTCCTGGTTAAGCACTTCTTTTATTTTAGGAAGATCATCGGGACTGTTAATACCAAAGTAATCCATGAAGGATTTTGAAGTAGCGTAAATTAAGGGCTTACCGGGGGAGTTTTCATTTCTTCCAACAATAACTATAAGGTCTTTCTCCAATAACTTTTGAACTGCATAATCACAATTAACACCACGTATAATTTCAATCTCCGATTTGGTTACCGGTTGCTTATATGCAATAATAGAAAGCGTTTCAAGAGAGGCAACTGAAAGCTTTTTCAGGAATTTATCACCATTAAGTTGTGCAATGGTTTTATGAAATTCCTTCTTGGTTAAGAATTGAAAACCGCCACCGCTCTCAACTACTTCAAAAGAATAAAATTCAGATTCATATTTTTCTTTTATTGCTTTTATTGCGGCATGAACCTGTTCTGTTGTTGCACGATCTTCAATAAAACCTAAAGCATTATTTACCAGCTCAACCAGTTCATTAGATGGCAATGGTTTTTCACTCGCAAATATCAACGCCTCAATATGTGGTATTATTAAACTTAAATCCATTGTTTAGTCATTGGGCATTTCGTCATTTATCAAGAAACTTTCATGGCTGCCTGATTTAACCGGCTAGTAAATGAAAGATGGTTCATCAACTTTCATTCATTGCCTTTTATATTAACCTTGCAATGCTGCCGCACCACTTACAATCTCCGTAAGTTCTGTTGTAATGGCGGCCTGTCTTGCACGGTTGTAGCTTATTTTTAAAGTTTTTAAAAGTTCTTCTGCATTTTCTGTTGCCTTATCCATAGCTGTCATACGGGCGCCATGTTCACTGGCATGCGCATCAAGCATGGCTTTGTATAGTTGCGTATTTAATATTTTAGGCATCAGTTCTTCTATCAATGTATTTTTATCAGGTTCATAAATAAAATCGGCTTTTGCTTCTCCCTTTTTCTTTTCAGATCTTTTTACGGGTAAAAATTGTTCAACCGTAAATTTCTGCGTGGCTGCGTTTTTAAATTCGCTGTACACAAGTTCCACTGCATCCACCTCACCTTTTTCAAATGCATCCATTACAAATTTTGCAACCGAAGCAACATGTTTGAAACTTAACTCAGAAAAAATATTCCAGTAATGATCTATTACTTTAAATTTATTTTTAGAAAAATGCTCATATCCTTTTTTACCCAATGGCAATATTCCAGCATTAGTTTTTGCAGCAATATTTGCATATTTATCGTGTATAACCTGTTTAGCAAGTTTAATAAGATTGCTGTTATAACCTCCACATAATCCCCGATCACTGGTTATTACAATTACCAATACTTTTTGAACCGGTCTTTCCACAGCAAGAGCCATACGTACATCTCCTTCAGCGCTGCTTACAATATTAGAAAGCATTTCCTGTAATTTTTGGGCATAAGGTCTCATTTGAACAATTGCATCCTGGGCTCTGCGTAATTTAGCAGCGCTAACCATTTTCATGGCCTTGGTTATTTGCTGTGTGCTCTTCACACTTTGAATGCGGTTTCTTACTTCTTTTAATGCGCCACTCATATTTTTTGTTTATGGGGTGCAAAGTTAAGTGAATGGCTGTATAAAACCATCTGTATGTTCATTAAACAATTCTGCAATTCGAAAATTTATTTGGACTAACAAAAAGAGATTTTATTTCAAAATATTAAACAAGCGATAGTTAAATCAGCATAAATCACAATAGAATAAACTTTAAACAAAACAGAAAATCACAAAAGTTTTATCCTAATTTTGCCCCGCTTAAAAGCGATTGCATTAAAAAGGAAATTTGCATAAATGAAATTTACGTGGTGGAAAATATTGTGTATCCTACTTTTATTTTTCACTTTTACCGGTGGATTTTTAGTAACAGTACCAAATGTTGGAAATCTGCATGAAAGCATTCGTAACTTTTTCTTTCACGTGCCCATGTGGTTTGGCCAAATAGCTTTATTAACCCTGTCGCTTGGTTATTCCATTTCTTACCTGCGTACTCAAAATATTAAACATGATATTTATGCATCTGAATTTGCAAAAACAGGAATTGTCTTTGGAATTTTAGGTCTTGTTACGGGTTCTATCTGGGCAACTTATACATGGGGTGAACCGTGGAGCAATGATCCCAAACAGATAGCTGCAGCAATTGCAATATTAATTTATCTCGCCTATCTCGTATTACGTGGTTCTATGAATGATATTGATAAAAAAGCCCGCATCAGCGCTGTCTATAATATTTTTGCTTACTTCATTTATATACCATTAATAATGATACTACCGAGACTTGTTCAATCACTTCATCCCGGTGGAATGGAAGGAGCGAAAGGTGGTGGTAACCCGGCATTAGGTGGTGATAGCCTCGATGCTAAAATGAGAATGATCTTCTGGCCTGCGGTTATAGGCTGGATCCTTTTAGGAATATGGATCAGCAATCTTAAAATAAGATTAAGCCTTGTGG
>CBIGQT010000487.1:0-3098 GCA_966191655.1 uncultured Ginsengibacter sp. | reverse complement strand
ATGGCGCTTCTTCTTTTTGGCTTTGGATTTTATCAACTGAAATTATTTTTCCTTCCCCCACACGTATGGTCGCATAGTCTATACTTTTATTTTCTATATCAACTATATTTCCCTTTACTACAAAATTCATTGTTCAGGTTTTTCTAAATTTATTATTAAATGTGAAAACGAAAAAAAATAATGATTTAATTAATGGCTTAACTTCATATAAAATTTAGTCATGAAAAATATTGTTGTCTTCGTTGTATTTATTCTTGCCCTTGTGTTTGTGCAATTTGCTAACGGTCAGTCCGTAGACGATATAATTAATCAATATATAACAGCACGCGGTGGAAAAGATAAATTGCTTGCAATAAAGTCATTATATCTCGAAGGTACCCGGCAAATGAATGGCAATGAAGTTGATTTAAAAGTTACTAAAGTAGATGGGAAGCTTAACCGCGTAGATTTTAGCGTGGGAGGCAATGACGGCTACACAATTGTTACCCCGGATAAAGGGTGGACGTATATCCCAATGATGTCTGATAAAGTAAATGAAATTCCGGATGCACGATTAAAGTCAATGCAGGATCAGCTTGATATTGCCGGTGCGCTTGTTGATTATGCTGCTAAAGGTTACAAAGCAACGTTACAGGGGAAAGACACCGTAAACGGTAAAGAAGCATGGAAAATACAACTGACAAATGCTGCAGGTAAAAACGAAACTTTTTATATTGATACCAAAACGAATTTATTGATACAAACCAGGCAAATGGTGGAAGGAAGGAATAACATGGAAAATGAAGTTATAACAGATTACAGCGATTATAAAGATGTAGATGGCCTTATGTTTGCGCAAACCATAACCACAGAGGGCACCGGTATGGGCGCAGGTTCTATGATGTTTGATAAAATAGTGATTAATCAACCCGTAGACGAAAAATTGTATAAGCCATCCAATTAATTTTTCATATATAGAAAATTGCCGGTATTCAACCGGCAATTTTATTAAAGAATTTAGCCTAATGATTTATCAGTAACACTTCCTAATTTTAATCTTCACATTTTATTTTAATTTTTTGTCATGAAAAAAATAATGCTTGTTTTAATTTCGGTTTTAATTTCATTATTTTCTTCAGCTCAAAAAAAACAAAAAGCTTCTCCGCCCCCATCTTCAAATGACGACAGCATTTTACTAAGTAAAACGAAATACAGGCTGGTAGGGCCTTTTCGGGGAGGAAGAAGTGGAACTGTTGCCGGTGATTATAAAGATAAAAACACTTTTTATTTTGGTGCTACGGGTGGCGGCGTTTGGAAAACACAGGACGGTGGCAGTAACTGGAAGAATATTTCAGATAAATTTTTTGGTGGGTCTATTGGAAGTGTTGCTGTGGCTCCTTCCAATTCATCAGTCATTTATGTGGGTGAAGGGGAATCAACCCTACGCGGCAACGTTAGTGAAGGGCATGGCATGTGGCGCAGCGATGACGGCGGCAGAAACTGGAAGCATATTGGGCTCGATGATTCAAGGCACATCATGCGCATAGTCATTCATCCAACTAACCCGGATATTGCGTGGGTGGCCGCATTGGGTCATTTGTTTGGGCCGTCGCAGGAAAGAGGGATTTATAAAACTATGGATGGAGGTAAAACATGGAAGAGAGTTTTATACGTTGCGGATACAACGGGTGCAGCAGAAATAGCAATGGAGCCGGGAAATCCTTCGGTTTTATACGCAGCGATGTGGACGGTTAAACGCACTCCTTACAGTCTTGAAAGCGGTGGTAAAGGAAGCGCTTTATGGAAAAGCACAGACGGGGGAGAAACATGGAAAAGTTTAAATGACAAGAAAGGATTTCCCGGAAATACAATTATTGGGAATATTGGTATTGCTGTTTCACCCGTAAATCCTGAAAGAGTTTTTGCATTGGTTGAATCTTCGAAGGGAGGTTTGCTCAGAAGTGATGATGGCGGTGAAACATGGGCTCTTGAAAGTACTGATGCGAACGTACGCCAACGTGCATGGTACTTTAGCAAAATATACTGCGATCCTAAAAATGAGGATATTATTTATGGCCTTAATGTGAACATGTACAAAAGCAGTGATGGTGGTAAAACTTTTAAAGAAATCAATACGCCACATAGCGATCATCATGACCTTTGGATTGATCCTGAAAACGGAGACCGGATGATTGTTGCAGATGATGGAGGCGCACAGATAAGTTTTGATGGAGGCGCTAACTGGAGCACTTATTACAACCAGCCAACAGCTCAATTCTACAGGGTTTCAACTGACAACCATTTTCCATACCGCCTGCTTGGCGCACAGCAGGATAATACCACAGTTCGTATTTTATCAAGAACAGAAAGCAATGAAATCAATCAAAGCGACTGGACACCAACAGCGGGTTTTGAAAGTGGCTATGTGGTTGCCGATCCCTTAAATCCTGATATAGTTTATGGCGGAAATTATGGAGGATACATTTCCCGTTACGATCATAAAACAGGAGAGAACCGTTCGGTAAGTGTGTGGCCGGTTTACGATTTGGGCAGTGGAGCCGATGTTTCCAAATATCGGTTTCAATGGAATTTTCCTATTTTCTTTTCACCAAATAACCCAAAGAAATTATATGCAGCGGGTAATGTTTTATTTACTACCGAAAATGAAGGAGCCACCTGGAAAGCGTTAGGCGGCGATCTCACAACAAATGATAAATCAAAACAAAAATCAAGCGGCGGCCCCATTACACAGGACAATACAGGAGCTGAAACGTATTGCACGATTTTTACCGCCATAGAGTCAACACTCGAAAAAGATTTATTATGGACCGGCAGTGACGATGGCCTTATCAATGTGAGCAAAGATGGCGGTGGCCATTGGGAAAATGTAACACCTCCCACTGCAGGAAAATGGATGATGTGGAATTGTGTAGAAGCAGATCCGTTTAAAAGGGGCACTGCTTATTTTGTTGGAACAAAATATAAACTCGATGATTATACACCTTACATTTTTGTTACCAACGATTATGGACTAACCTGGAAGAAGATAACTAACGGTATCGCCACCACGCATTTCGCAAGATGCCTTCGTGCCGATAAAAAAAGACCCGGTCTTTTAT
>CBIGQT010000486.1:0-3107 GCA_966191655.1 uncultured Ginsengibacter sp. | reverse complement strand
CTACTTTAAGGTAAAATTAAAAAGAATCAAAAAAAACAAAAAACATCAAACTCAATACAGTAAACAGTTACATGCTAATGTGATGATATTCGATTCCCATCTATTCCCATATTTTGATTTACATTTTGTTTTACAGTATAAAAATAGGATTATCTTTATCCTATGGACATTCCTCAAATTGCTGTTGTTTGGAATTGGAGAAACCAGAATAACGTCACGGGTGGTTATTCTATTCACCTGCGTATAACTATCAACAGGGTTTCTAAATATTTTAAAATACAAATACCGAAAAAAGTGTCACGTGATGAATGGGCAGGAAAGGATGACGCCTGGGTAAAACCTAATCACCCATTTGCTTTTGAGATCAATAATAAAATCACTGAAAAGAAAATGCTTGTTCATGATTTAATAAAAAAATATTATTACCTAAACAAGCTGCTCACCTTTCCTCTTATTTTCCGGCAACTTAAAAGAAGAGGCGATGCTAATTCTTTTCTTGAATATATGCAGCATTACATTCTTGACCCGCCGGAAAAACTTCAGGAAAACACCTTAAAAAAATATGAAACCTGTTTAAAGCACCTAAGTAAATTCCGGTCTTCTATTTATTTTAATGAGATTGATCAAACGCTGATACAGGATTTTTTTAAATACATGCAGGTGACTTTAAAGTTGGGTGGTCCAACTATTAAAAAATATTTTGACGCTCTAAAGAAAGTTATAAAAGCAGCACGGCGGGAAAATTATTTAGATGATGCGCAATTGGAGTTTTTATTTACTGATATCAAGATCAATATGAAATAAAAAAATGGAAGGCATTTATTTTTCAGGAAGAAAAAAAATATTTAGAACGTGACCGCGATATTTTTCTATTTCAAATTTACACTGGTTATTATTATAAGGATTTGCAGATATTTAAAAAGGATCAGTTAGTAGACGATGAAGAGTTTGGATTTTTTATTATTGGTGAAAGAGATAAGAATGGAAACGAAACTATCATTCCGCTTTTTAAATTTCCATATGCAATTACTGTAATTAAAAAGTATGGATCAGATAATTCAAGCCCGCTCATCTTTAAAAAAGAAACTTTTATTGAAGAACAATCCTATAACCGGAATTTAAAAGAAATAGCTGCTATGGCCGGAATTACCAAGACGGTATACAATAAAGTCGGCAGGTATACCAATGCGCAACTATGGGTACGTTACGGGGCGGAACGACCTATACTTTCTAAAATGCTTGGCCACCAAAAAGAAGAAACTACCCGTCATTATTTTAGTGTCAATCTTCCTGAGATTGTTGAAGGAACAAGAAAAGTAGATTTTAAAAGGTTGGGTATTTAAATTACAATCAAAATGAAAGCAGTCCATACAAGTTCTCTTTATAGTGAAATAAAGAATATTTTATTGGAGGCAAGACAATCCGTATATCGGTCAGTTAATTTCGTCATGATTATCGCTTATTGGAAAATAGGAAAAAGAATTGTTGAAGAAGAGCAAAAGGGAAAAGCTAAAGCTGCTTATGGGAGTGCTTTACTAAAAGAATTATCGACTCAGCTAACGGCCGATTTTGGAAAAGGATATTCTGAAACAAACCTTAAATATTTTCGCCAGTTCTATCTAACTTTTTCGTCGCACGAAAGTAGTCACTCACTGAGTGACAAATCTCACATTACTAATGACCAAAAAAGTCACGCACTGCGTGGCGAATTAACCTGGACTCACTATAGACTTCTAATGAAAGTGGATAATGTTCCTGCACGTAACTACTATCTCGAAGAAGCCATCGCTCAAAACTGGAGCACACGGGCATTAGAGCGGCAGATAAATTCTTTTTATTATGAACGAATAATTTCTTCAAAAAATAAAAAAGCTATATCGGCGGAAGCAAAAAAAGAAACGGATAAATTGCCTTTAACTCCGGAAGATTTTATTAAAGACCCTTATGTTTTGGAATTTCTAAACCTGCCTGCTGATTCTGGTTTTTATGAGAAGGATATTGAAAATGCGATTATTCAAAAACTTCAACAGTTTATGTTGGAGATGGGCAAGGGATTTTCTTTTGTGGCCCAACAAAAAAGAATTTCAGCAGAGCATGAGCATTTTTATGTCGATCTTGTTTTTTATAATTATATCTTGAAATGCTTTGTGCTGATGGATTTGAAATTAGGGAAACTAAATCATCAGGATATTGGCCAAATGGATTTATATGTCCGCTGGTTCGAAGACAATGTGAGAACTCAATCAGATAACCCAACCATTGGTATTATTCTTTGTTCCGAAAAAAATGAAACGATTGTGAAGTATTCCATTTTGAAAGGAAGTAAACAATTGTTTACTTCAAAATATAAATTATACTTACCTACCGAAGAAGAATTTAAGAAGGAACTGGAAACAGAAATACTTCAATTGAAATTGAAAAAGATGAATTAAACCAGGTAAAGCTAAGTAAATACGATCTTTGATAACAAATCATTTAGAATATTTTAAGACATTTTTCCTAAGTTTTTTTTAATTTTGAATTATTAATAACCGATAAAAGTGAAGTATGGACATGCAGCGAATGAATCTGGTTATGATTCCCCAGGAGGAATTATCCAACCTACAATTAACTCAACAGGAGATTTTAAAACAGTTACAAAATCTTCAATTATCAACTTCCCCAACAGTTCCAATCAGGCATATTATAGTGTATCTAATTCAGAATTTTTAAGATCCCTTGGATTAAAAGGACAGGTTGACAGAAAAATAAAAGTGTTGCCAAAAGAAATTTTACTCTTTACTGCAACATTAAATCACCTCGCTGCCAACATGAACCAGGTAGCAAAAAAACGCAACAGCCTTGATGAATTAAATGCCATTGAAAGAGCAGAATTAAATCAATTATCCGGGCAAATAAAACAGCTTGCAAAAGACATCAAAAGTTACCTGCAATGATTGGAAAAATTACCATAGGAAAATCTTTCCGGGGATGTATTTTATATTGTTTAAATGACAAAATTCAGCGGTCAAACCAGGGGCAGATTATGAAGAACCGGGCAGAGGTTTTACTGTTTAATAAGTGCTATGGAAACCAAAAAGAATTGATACAGCAATTAAATGAGGTCA
>CBIGQT010000485.1:0-3110 GCA_966191655.1 uncultured Ginsengibacter sp. | reverse complement strand
TTCAGGATATCATCGTACGGCAAGTGAAGTTGCCGGCAAAAATTCACAAGGCCAGCTAACCTTAGGTGGGAATCTCGCCTACTCTACTGATCAGTTACATATTGGGATTAATACGGTACATTATAATTTTCAGCACACTATTACAAAAGCAGATTACCTCTACAATGCTTATGCATTATCTGGTAAAACAGCCGATAATTATAGTGTAGATTACAGCTATACTTATAAAAATATGCATTTTTTTGGAGAAGCAGCAACAGATGAAGATATGGATAAAGCCTTTATTAATGGGCTATTGGTGAGTGTTGATTCGCATGTTGATATGAGTTTTCTGTATAGAAAAATTTCCAGGGGATACCAGTCTCTTTATACCAATGCTTTTACTGAGAGCACTTACCCAACAAATGAAAGCGGGTTTTATACGGGTATTTCAATCGCTCCAATGTCTAATTTAAGAATTGATGCCTACGCAGATTTCTATCATTCTCCCTGGCTGAAATATAGGGTTGATGCACCTTCTTACGGGAATGATTACCTGGTGCAATTGATTTACATCCCCAATAAAGAGGTAGAAATTTACACAAGATTCCATGCAGAAAAAAAGGCGATAAATTATAACCCTGATGCTCTTACATTAAATCCGGTACTTGCACAACCAAAGCAGGAACTACGAACACAATTTTCGTATAAATTAAATGCAGTATTTACTTTAAGATCACGGGTTGACCTGTTATGGTTTGATAAAAAGGCCGAAGATGCAGAAAATGGTTTCCTTATTTATACTGATATATTATATAAACCTTCATTCAAGCCATTCTCGGGTAACATAAGGTTACAATATTTTGAAACAGATGGATATAACAGCCGTCTGTATGCTTATGAAAATGATGTGCTTTATGGGTATTCCGTCCCTGTTTTTTATGATAAGGGATATAGATATTATGTAAACATTAATTACGACGTTAATAAAAAACTATCTATATGGGGCAGATTTGCCCAAACTGTTTACCCGGGAGCTACATCCATAGGCAGTGACCTGGATATGATTAATGGCAATACAAAATCAGAAGTAACCATTCAGATGATCTGGACCTTCTGAATATTTTTTTAAATACCTTCCTTTTACATATTAGAATAGTTTTTGCACCTGGCTTCTCTCTTGCTAAAACATTACCGTAAAAACCACATTTTGTTGCTAAGTTGTTGCTGATTCCTTGCTACCCCCTTGCTATCATGTTGCTAACCTTAGCAACATGCCTGCAACAAACCTGCAACATGGTAGCAAGAAATCAGCAAGGAAATAGCAGGAAGATCCCTCCATTTGAAAACCAAAGACATACATAAGACCTCTTCAAATTGTTTAAAAAAAATTTTAAAGTAAGCAGCGAAATAAGCTCCTTATATGTCCTGAATGTATTGTTAATGTGAAATTATCATCAATTAACAATTTTTTTGCTTCTTTTGAGAAGAAACATATATTTGCGAATTCATAAAAACTAAAAACACACATGAGAAAATTTCTAATGCTCTTTGCTTTGCTTATGCTTAGCGGGGTCTTGGCATTTGCCCAAACCCATACCGTGTCTGGTACAGTGAAGGATGATGCAGGGTCTCCTGTTCCCTTTGCAACTATCACCGAAACAGGTACCAGGAATGCTACAACAGCAGACGCTAACGGTAATTTTACAATTAAAATGAAAGGTGATGGTACCTTAACTTTCACAGCTACCGGTTTTAACGGAAGTAAAGTCACGCCTGAAGGAGGTGTGGCCAGTATTACTTTAAAAAGAAACAGTACTGAACTTTCTACGGTAACTATTACAGGTTATGGTATTAAGCGTGATCCAAAAGCGCTTGGTACGTCAGTGGCAAAAATTGATAATAAACAACTGACGCAGGGAAAGGTTACTAACATCGCATCAGGTTTATCAGGAAAGGTCTCGGGCCTTCAGATTGTTAGTGCTAACAGTAGTGTTAACCAGGATACAAGAATAACCCTGAGAGGTAACAGATCTATCCTGGGGAATAACCAGGCGCTTATTGTAATTGATGATATCGTAATGTCAAGGGAACAGGGAGGAAATTTATTAGCCCAGTTAAATCCCAATGATGTTGATAATATCTCCATATTGAAAGGAGGTAGTGCGTCTGCAATTTATGGTTCAGATGGTTCTAATGGTGTAATTATTGTAACCACTAAAAAAGGAAGCAGGGGAAAACCTACTGTAAATTATAGCAATACTACTCAATGGCAGGAAATAGCCTATTTGCCAAAATTGCAAAATACTTTTGGCCAATATGGAGGTGAATTGTCAGGTGATGGTGTATTTTATTTTCCTGAAAACCCAGTAGTTCCTTATGTTAGTTATGAAAACCAGAATTATGGTCCAAGATTTAATGGGGCTCCAATAATATTAGGCGCTCCTGTTAGGTTTTATAACGCTGACGGTACTTATTTTGACTCTTTGCAGCATGGCACTTATTCAGCCAAACCAGATGCAAAATTAGATTTTTTCGACAAAGGCCTTACCGAACAAAATGATATATCTGTTTCCGGTGGAGATGATAAAAGCAGGTTTTTTGTTAGTTTCCAGGACGTAAACATTAAAGGTACTGTTCCCGGAGACAAAAATCACAGGGACGCTTTTCGTGTAAACGGATCCAGGGATTTTGGAAAGTTAACCGTGAGCTATGCTGTAAACTACACCCTGCAGCATTCTAATACAACTCCCGGTTCTTTCTCAGTTAATACCGGCCCTTCTACAAGTGTTGGAGGTTTTGGTGGTTCTTATTTCCAGAACAGGGCGGTTTACTGGACCCTTCTTAATACTCCCGCCAGTGTGGACTTGAGAGATTACAGGGACTGGAGAAACGATCCTTTTTCTAATCCAAATGGTTACTTCAATGCTTATTATGGCAATCCATGGTGGCAGATTGATGAATCAAGATTTGACAGTAAAAGGAATACATTAATAGGCAATGTTGGCCTTTCTTACAAAGTAAATGATTGGGTTACCTTATCCGGAACCGGCGCTATTACACGTTATGATCTCAATCAGAAATATACGAGTGAAGCATTGACATTTGCAGACTGGGCTAAGGCAGATGTA
>CBIGQT010000484.1:0-3110 GCA_966191655.1 uncultured Ginsengibacter sp. | reverse complement strand
TGGATTGATTTTTTCTGCTTAAAATATCTTAGTATTTAAACTATCGGGACAAACGGATAAAAAATACTTTACAAAAAAACCATTACCACTCACTAAGCAATCTTTGTCTTCTGCCGAAACGCATTGTATTTATCGGTGAACCTAACAGTCCGGAAAAGCTAAAACGATAGGTATAGACCGGCTTATATCCATTCTCAAATCCTGTAACAAAATCAATTCTAAATAATTTAAAAATATTTTGCAGTCCTATAAAAGCTTCCGCATATCTCGTATAGGGATTTACATAAAGCGCATTTGTTCCATAAACCAAACTCCAGTTAAGTTTTTTAATTAATGGAATTTTATTAGTAAGCAAGCCATTAAGAGAATGTTCGAAATGTAGCTCAGTAAAAAAGGAAGAAGTATCACTGAATTGATAATAAGAAGCCATTTGAAATGTCTGCAGATATTGTTTCGCAACATGCGATGTGTTTCCATAAAAATGCTGATAGTCCTGAACGTAAACAGATTTTTTATTCAGAAATCCACCAACCCTGATATTATATTTTATAACGCCAGCCAGTTTTAAATTAGCATCATCTGCAATTGATAAAAACCATTTATCGAAATCTACATCACTGCCAAAAATATTTTTAAAGCCTTTGGTGTAATCAAGTGTAAATGTTGGATACTTTGATCCGATTGCAATTTTTGAATTCGGAAACTCTATATACTGTTGGCCGGGCTTAATGCTAAAAGAGGCATGCAATAAAACCGCCTGGTGACGAACGAACTGCGAGGATAAAATTTCTTCAGGATAGTTGGGTGTTAACCTATATTGATATTTTTCACTAAAAATATAATCAGTGGTATTATTTAATGGAATTCTATCTTCATATCCTGCTTCAATTAAAAAGTTTGCGCCACTTTCAAATTGTTTGGAAAAACCCGTCTTTGCAAAATAATTTTCATAAATCTTCATGTCGTTATGGCCAAAAAATAAAGTATTGAAGGTGTTGCCCAATCCTTCTAAGGTACTTTCTTTAAAAAACTGGCTGATGCGTTTTCCGCCCGCAATATAAAATGATTGTCTTTTTAATTTTTTATCTTCATCAAAGTCTCTTGACCTGAAAACGAGGCCTGCCCATGGATTGAAATGACCGTTATTAAATCCATACCGCACATTGGTAATGAGACTTACATTGGTGTTCCACCTGTTTACAATTTTTGAAACAATAAATGAGGGATTAATAGCCCAGCCTTCGACGGTGTTATATTGTGCTACTTTCAATAAAGGGTCCAGCTCATAATGATAAGTATTTAGAATGCCGTAATGAGTTCTGTAAACGCCCGTCCAAAGAATTTGCCCGGGTTTTACCTTGCCTTGTTTCTTTTTAAGTGAATCAATATTTTGATCAGAAGAATCTTTTCTTATTTCATAAAGACTGTCCTTTATCGTATAATCTTTTATTTCTTCAGGTTCAAGAGGTATGGGCCTTATGCTATCCCAGTATTCTTTTGATTTTTTATTTACGGCAGTGTCATATTTTATTATTACGCGGTTAAAAAAGTTCTTTGGAAAATTGGGCTCAAGATTATACTTTGAATATACATTTACAAAATCGCCAACTGCGTCTATGCCCAGCCGGTTGAAATTAAAATGCAACACCTGGTTTTTTATTTGCCATACATCATTATTTACCGGGACAAACATTTGTGAAATTTCCAGTGAATCTAAAATTTCAAGCTGTGATTTTCTTGTAAGCAAAAGATCGCAACTGTAGATGCGCCAATCGCCTTCACTGATATTTATTATACCCGAAAATAATGGCTCATAGTCTCTTTTAGGAATCACTTTTATGGTGTTAATTTCTTTTCCATCCTCAAAAAAACTTCCAAGAAATTTATACCTGTAATAGTTTAATGCGTTGTCTGCAATGGGCGACACAAAGCCACGCGAATTAAGCATTGACTCAAATATGTTTACATTGTTTTGATAGAAACTTATGATGGCCGGAAAATTAAATCCAAAGCCATTGCTCCCGCTCTCTCTTCCTGAAATAACTTCCAGCTTAGCTTTATCTGGTTGCTGCATAGAAATTTTTGTTACCGATTCTGAGAGATAAATAATCCCTTTGCCGGAGGAATCAAGCGCCATATCTTTCCTGTCTTCATCCGGAATTTTTTTTCCTAAAACTCTTTCAGGAAGCTTTCTTAATTTAATAATTCCCTTTATATAAATTTCGGCCTCGTAAGCTTTAACCTGCTCTTCATAATAGTGTCGTTTTTTTATAGCCTGTCGTATAATTTCATACGCAGGGTCTTCGCCATTTTCATTTACAACAACTTCTTTTAAAGTAAGTACCTGGATCTTCAGATTAAAATTTGTGGATACATTTGTTGAAGACAGAACTACGGTTTTTTCCTGCGATATATAACCAACGTAATGGCAAACCAATGTATAATTTCCCGGAGGTAAATTAAAGCTGAAATAGCCTTCGTTGTTTGCTGTAACGCCTTGTGGCGTTCCTTTAATAAGGATGGAAGCAAAAGGTAAAACTTTACCATTATCATCATAAACCCGGCCTTCAATTTTTTGTGCTGATACTGATATAGTGCTTGCAAAAAGTATTAGCATTAAAAATTTTTTCATAGGCGAATGTAAATGATATGAACTTATAAAAAGTTAAACTTTAAATTGTCTTATATGTGTTGTCTTTTATTTTTGATAAATCCGGATGGCCATATATAAGCCGCTGTGAGTGCGGCAAAACCTGCTACCAGGGCGCCGATAAAGGCAGAAGCAATAATAAGTAAAAAGGGATTATCCATATTAAAAATTAACAAAGAAACACGATGAGCAAGAATATGATTGTTATTGGTGCTGATCCAGAAACTTAAAATCCCCCACAACAAAAACAATGCAATAAATCCTGTAAAAAAAGAAACTAACGGTGTTTGCGGAATAAGCGCTGCTACTAAAAAAGCAACAACAGCAATGCTCCACCAGGGAAAAAATAAACATGCACAAAAGCTGAGAAGGATAATAAGGATTATTGAGATTATAAATTTCATAAAATTTTTATTATACGAATTAAAGCTAATTACACGAATGTTTGGAAATTCAGTTA
>CBIGQT010000483.1:0-3112 GCA_966191655.1 uncultured Ginsengibacter sp. | reverse complement strand
TGAAATGGATATAAGAAGCCAGGAACTTGGTAAAACCTTAATCAACGGAAGGCCCGACTGGGACTCACGTGTAAGGGATCGCATTTCTAAATTAACGCCTGATGAAATAGGATATCAAAAAGTGAAATCAATAAAATTAAATGGGGTAGAGCAACCGGTGAAATTGCATGGAACCATTTTAGAAGTTGATCTTACTAAACCTATTTTGCCAAAAAACAAAGTAAATTTTGAATTGGTTTTTGAAGCGCAGGTTCCGGTGCAGGTAAGGAGAAGCGGCAGAGATAATGCAGAAGGAATAAGGTACAGCATGAGCCAATGGTATCCTAAAATGTGCGAATATGATTATGAAGGCTGGCATCCTACACCCTACATTGCCCGTGAGTTTTATGGCGTTTGGGGCGATTATGATGTTACGATAAAAATTGATAAAACTTATAAACTTGCCGGCACGGGCGTTTTACAAAATGCTTCGGATATTGGTTGGGGTTATGATAAACCGGGAACTGATTTAAAAAATATTTCTACAGCAAAACGTACCTGGCATTTTATTGGAAATAACGTACACGATTTTGTTTGGGCTGCGGATCCTGATTATGAACATCTCTTAAGAAAACAAGATGGTGTTGTTTTAAATGTCGTTTATAAAAAAGTGGATTCGCTGGAGAAGAACTGGCAAACAATTGCCGATGCTGTTGTAACAGTGCTGCCGTATATGGAGAAACGCTTTGGTAAATACCCTTATCCGCAATATTCGTTTATACAAGGCGGTGATGGTGGCATGGAATACCCGATGGCTACATTAATAAAGGGTCCGGGCCTCGGAACTGTGTTTCACGAATGGATGCATAGCTGGTACCAAATGATGATGGGAACCAATGAAAGCCTGTATCCATGGATGGATGAAGGCTTTACAAGCTATGCTGCAGGGGAAGTGATGGCTTACTATGATAAGGCAATGAATATTGAACCCGGTGAAAGACAAAAAGCGCTTCCTTTAAATCATGCAGGAGCTTATAATGGATATTATTTTTTAATGAAGCAACATTTGGAAGAGCCATTAACAACCCATTCCGATCATTACAATACTAACTTTGCTTATGAAATAAATGCTTATTCAAAAGGTGAAATGTTTCTGGAGCAACTAGGCTACATCGTTAGTGATTCTGTGAGAGATAAAATTTTACTGGAATATTATAAGCTATGGAGATTTAAACATCCTAATGCATCCGATTTTATGAAAGTAGCGCAGGATGTAAGTGGAATCCAACTCGACTGGTATAAAGAATATTGGATAAGCACAACAAAAAGTATTGATTATAGCATTGATAGCCTCTGGGGGGAAAATGGGGTTTCTAAAATAAGGTTGAGAAGAATTGGCCAAATGCCGATGCCTGTTGATCTTCAGCTAACTTTTAAAGATAGCAGCAAAGAAGTTCATTATATTCCTTTAGATATTATGTTTGGTAACAAGCCTGCTGAAAATAATGAAGCAAGAGTTATTGATGATGAATGGAACTGGACTAATCCTACCTATGTTGTTGAATTTAAACATCCGCTAACTGATTTGGTTCTCGTGGAAATTGATCCTACAAAAAGAATGGCAGATATAGATCAAAAAAATAATACCCTTAAACTGAATTGGTGAAACAGGTTTTGCATATACGCAGAGCGAACACAGAAGACGCTCAATTAGTTGCTGAATTGAGTGACATTACTTTTTTTGACACATTCAAAGGCACTTGTACTGATGATGATTTGCATGGTTTTATAAAAGATTATTTTGGTGTTGAACAGGTAGCAAAAGAATTACAGGATGATGAGGATTTTTACTTTATAGCCTATCTAAACAAGGATGCAGTCGGATATATAAGAATGAGAGAAGATAAAAGTGATGTAGATATAGTTAAGAAACATAAAGCAATTAAGCTGAAAAGAATTTATGTTTTAAAGGAACATCATTTAAAAAAAATTGGCGCTGCATTAATGAGTTTTGCTTTGGATTTTGCCGCTGAAAAAGAGTATCAATTAATATGGCTTTCCGTTTGGGAACACAACGAAAAAGCAAAAACCTTTTACAAAAAATTTGGCTTCGAAGATTCCGGGTTTTCATGTCCTTTTCCGATAGGAAGTACCCCGCAAACAGATTTATGGTGGTATAAATTTATTGAGAAGATTGATTAGAGATTTTTAAGCCTGGTTTGTAATTCCTTATTTGAAATATTTTCAAATGATGATTTATCATAAATGGCAATCATGAAAATTTTTTCATTCACAATCTGTACGTATGTTATAATCCTGGCTTCGCCTGACTTTCCTTTGCCTTTTGATTGTATAGACAATCTTATTTTAAAACAGTTCTTCCCTATTGGTGTACCAAGTGTAGGGTTCTTTAATAGTTGGCCTTCCAGAAGTAAAAGATCGTTCGGTAGAGAAGCATATTTTTTAGCAAGTTGTTTTAATTCCCGTTCAAAAGGTGGTGCCGGTATTAATTTATAATTCATCGAGTAACTCTTTCAATGATTTTGCTTTTACTTCTCCGCGGTTATATTTTTTAATAAATTCAACCGATTCCTCAATTCCATCCAGGATTTCTTCTTTTTTTGATTTCTTTTTTTTTGATGAGGAATCTATTATTTCTACAAAGTCAAATTGCTTTAAAAGTTCTTTTAAAAAAGGTATTTTCTTTTTGTTTTTTATTTTTAAAATAATTTGCTCCATTTTAATTTATTTCTAAAATTTATTTTCAAATTTAGACATTTTTATAAACGTCTGTAACAAATTATAATTAACCAGAGATCTGCAAAATATATTTTTCTTTAAAAAAACTTTCTTCAAATAGTTTTTCTATCTCCCATATTCGTGGCCTGCAGCCACTTTCAGTAATTTCTTTATTAAGATCGCCGCCTTTTAAGCAAATAAGCCCGGTAATTTTTTTGGGCTGGTCTACAGGTTTTTTTTGTAATAAAGGCCTGCTCCAAAACCAAAGATCTTTTAAGGGAGCTACAGCTCTTGATACCACTACATCAAATTTTTTATTGAGAATCTCTTCGGCTCGAGTGTGCTGCACCGTTATATTTTTCATTTTGTACCAAAATCAAAATGGTGGCTAAGG
>CBIGQT010000482.1:0-3112 GCA_966191655.1 uncultured Ginsengibacter sp. | reverse complement strand
AAATAAACTATCCTGGTTACTACTACAGATAACAATCCCATGCAAATGCCAATAATGCTATAAGTGAGCAATGCTGTATTAGAAGGTGCTTCAATAAATTTTTTCACGGCAAAAACAGGCCCTGACCCAAAAAGAAAATGGTGGCCCGCCGCACCTGTAATGCATGCAAGCGCAACAGGGATTAATGATCGTGGCGAAAATTCAAATAATAATAGCTCTATAGCCAGGAAGATACCGGCGATAGGGCTTCCGAATATAGCAGCCATTCCGGCTGTGGCGCCTGACGCTAATAATATTTTCCTTTCATTATGTGTAATTTTTAATAATTGCCCTAATGTAGAACCTAAGGCGCCGCCAGTTGCAATGATAGGGCCTTCTGCTCCAAATGGTCCGCCTGTGCCAATTGCAATGGCAGATGAGATGGGCTTCAGATAAGTCACGGTTGGTTTTATCTTACTTTGGTTGGTAAGTATCTGCTCCATAGCTTCAGGGATGCCATGTCCCCTGATTGCTTTGGAGCCATACAACGCCATCAAACCCACAACGATGCCTCCAATTACAGGAATCGCAATCACAAAAATTCCAAGCCCATTGTCAGCAGGACTTGCATGAGCAACTGAAAAGGTACCATTAAACGCAATGTTGGTAATTACATCGATAAGATAAATTAAAAACTTTGCTATGAAGCTGATGCAAACTGCTACAATAATTGCGAGGCATGAAACAGTTAGTAATCTTTTTTTATTTGCTGAAGGCTGTGGCTTAATATTTTCAGACTCTAACGTTGGAGTTAATGAAACGGATATAGGGATACCGCTCTTTAAAATATTTTTCCTATTCATGTAATCTTGTTCTCTTAATAATTCGGTACAAAAGTACGTATCTGTTGCAATGAATTGTAAGAGCCTACCCTGCCTTAGCCAAAGGTAATTCCAATAATATTTCACAGCCCTTGCCTTTGGCTGAATTTAAAACGAACTTACCGGAAAATGATTCAGCCCGTCTTTTTATATTGTTGAGGCCAATCCCTTTTTTTGCGGTTTTTACATTGAAGCCTTTCCCGTTGTCGAAAATCCGCATCATTACAGCATCATTGGCTTGTGTTACCGTTATTTCAATTTCGCTTGCTTCAGAATACTTAACAATATTTTTTACCTGCTCCTGCAATATTCTATACAAATTTATCTGGATGTCGCCGTTAACTGTATTGCACAAAACATCAAAATTGAGTTTTATGTTAAACCGGTTGTTTACGTTAAAAGATTGCAACAGGTGTTCGATAGCATCTTTTAAACTATTGTCATCAAACGATGCGGGTGCGAGCTTATGCGACAATTTTCTCACTTCTTCAACTGCACTTAAAACATGTGCTTTACCTGTTTCTAAAAATTCAAAAACTGCGTTTGTTTTAGTATGATTCCTTTTTACCATGCTCAATGCAAGCACCGAACTGGCCAGGAGTTGGTTTACATTGTCATGCAGTTCCCCTCCAATAAAACTTCGTTCCTGTTCCTGCGCATCTATGATTGCTTTTGATATGCGTATTTCTTCCTCAACCCGGTAAGTAATATCCTGCATAGCGCCAATCATCCTGGAGGGATTACCATTCTGATCAAATATTACAAAAGCCCTGTCAAAAACATATTTATAAGAGCCGTCAGCGCAGCGGAACCGGTAGGTTAGCTGAAATTTTTCCAACCCCTCATTGAAGACTTCTTCTAATGATTCAGCTACTTTTTTAGCATCTTCGGGATAAAGTTTTTCCTCCCACCAGTCAGCAACATTTTCTACTTCAGATGCCTGGTATCCAAACGTTTTAGTGATGCCATCATTATACAACATTGTATTTTTTACAATATCCCAGTCCCAGATGGTATCGCTGGTAGCATTTGCAAGAATGTCGTACCGTTCCATGGCCAATTTTATTCCCAATTCGCTTTTTTTACGCTCACTGACATCACGCAGGTTTGTAATAATACCGGCAATAGCAGGGTCATGTATCATGTTTTTAACCACTCCTTCCAACCAGATAAACTGCCCATTCTTATGCTTCAGTCTTATTGAAACCGGAACAGTTCTTCCGGGATTTGCGATCACTTCTCTCATTAAAGCTCTTACATTAATAATATCATCCGGGTGTAAATATTCCGCAACAGCAACTTTTGTATTTTCCTCAACCAACCGACCGGTAACCTGGCTGGTGGAAAAACTCCGGAAAAGAACATTCATTTTTTCATCAATCAAACAGATGATACCTTCATTATTCTCTACGAGTGCCCTGAACAATTTTTCTTTTTTGCTTAATTCCTCTGTTCGTTCTTTAACTCTTTGCTCCAGTTCGTCGTTTAGCTTTTTTAAATTGGCCGCCGCTTTTTCCTTCTCAATATTATCAGCAACGGTTTTCCGGTAAAAAACAATTAACAGTAAAAGAATGCCTGCTGTTGTCAAAAATAATACACGCTGCAGAGTCCTGACGCTTCTGTCATTTGCCAGTTTTTGCTCTACCAATATTACATTTTCGTCCTCCTGTATACTGTCAACTAAAAACCCGATGTGGTCAGCATATAATTTACCTTCGCTCGTTTCAACGAGCTTCATAGCATCATTCGTTCCGATAGTTTTGTAATTTCTAATAATACTGCTGGAAAAGACTACCCTCTTAGTAATGTAAAATGACATGGAATCAATACGGGCTTTTTGTAATTGATTATTTCTTGTAAGCCTTTTTAGATAGCTGAGTCGATCATAAATTTCTTTTTGTGATCTTTCCTGTTGTTCCAAAAACGTTTTTTGTCCGGTCAGTACAAAGGCCCTGAAGCCGGATTCATTTTCCAATGCAAGCTTCTGTACTTTTTTAGAACGCAGCATCACTTCCTGGGCATTGGCTACCCTGTTCCCGGTTTTTAGCACCTGACCGGATTCATAAACACAAACAACTAAAAGTAAAATGATAAAAACTAAAAGTAACTTAATACCCCGGCTGTAATACCTGGTATAGTTAAATTTAAGCCTCATAGATATTTAATTTGATTGTAATTAATTCCGCTCCTTGCCGTATATATGCTTAGAAATAAATATAATACGGATACTTTAAACGATTGCGGGGAGGGTC
>CBIGQT010000481.1:0-3124 GCA_966191655.1 uncultured Ginsengibacter sp. | reverse complement strand
CGCTTAAGAAAGGAACTCTAAATGGAAAATAATCTTATTACAAATACAAACGAGGTAACTCAATTCAATAAGAGTAAATATTCTGTCGTTTTACAAATACCGGCTCAATTATTTTCTTATGTTTTCCACCCGCTTTTTATACCTGTAATTGCGACTCTATATTTAGCGTTTATCCATCGGGGTTATTTTATCGGAATTCCACCACATAACAGGTTATCGATCATTATCCCAGTTGCTTACAACACGTTTTTTTTTCCGGCGGTAATCGTTTTATTATTGAAAGCAGTTGGTTTTATTAAAAGTATCTTTTTAAAAACACAAAGAGAACGAATCTTTATTTATGTTGTTGCCAATTTTTTCTATTTCTGGCTCTATCTTGTTTTCAGAAGTAAGCCCGAAGTGCCTTTAATTCTTACTGCGTTTATTTTTGGAGTTTTTCTTTCGTCATCGGCTGGTTTGCTAGCTAATATTTATTTTAAAATAAGTATGCATGCTTTAGGTATGGGCGCTCTTTCCGGATTGTTATTAATAATAATTTTTTCAGGCTCCCCTTATGGAGTTTTCTTTGCAGCCATGTTGGTCTTTTTACTTACAGGATTTGTATCCACTTCAAGATTGATTGTAAGCGATCATCAGCCATTTGATATTTATTCCGGAATATTTTTGGGCATTCTTGGCCAGTTTATTGCAGCCTTATTTATCGGATTATCTGCATGAGCTTATTTCTTTTAACGCAACATTTAATTTTTACTTCACCGGGCTTATCATAAACGAATAACTATAATCTTTATAATCCAGCCGATATTGTTTTAAGGGCCATGTCCCCCATGAATTGATGCCGCCAACGCCTGTTTGTTGCAGGTCAATATTTAATACAGTCATGTTTCTTTCTTTCAATTCTCCGGAATGCCTGTTATGCTTTTCAAGTCCTTCGTCTAAGTCTTCATCGGGATAATGGCGTGCTCCAATATTTAAAACCGTGTCGCCTGCAATCATCAATCCCTTCCCGTTTGCATTCGTTAATTTTATCCAACGAACATCTGTTTTATTAGCCGTTTCCTGCGGTCTTACATACGAATGAAACTGGTCGTGTACATTCATGTTATACGTTCCTACAAATGCATCGTCTTTCCGGTCCCAGTAATTTTCTGAAGGGCCGCGGCCATACCATTCCATTTGATCGTATTCTTTTGGCAGCGCCATTTGCATACCAAATTTAAAAAGCATGGGTACGTCTTTGGAAGTATCTGCATGCATTGATTCAGTTACTTTAATAATGCCATCTCCATTTAATTGATATTTAATATTGAGGTAGGCATACACATCCGGCAAGGAGTAATGCATATTCAATTTTATATTTTTAGCATTGGAAGAATCAACGTCAAAACCAAGCAATACAAAATTATGACTGGCTCTTTTCCAGTCGATCAGCTTTTGCTGAAGGCCTGCACCAAAGTCATTATCAGTTGGCGGCCGCCAGAAGTTGGGTTTTAAATCGTAGCCGTCTTTTAAAAAATTATCGCCATCCACAATGTATTGATGCAACAAACCATCCTGCCTGCTGAAAGCAAATTGTACTTTATTATTAGTTGCATTTATAAAACTATCGGTTAGGGATATACGCAAATTACCTGATTCAGGTAAAGTATGCATGTTATCCAAATGACTGTACAACGTAAGTTGCTCTTTAGCTATTTCCCAATCGGCTGGCAACATTCCTTCTTCCGTTTTATTTTTATAATAAACATTTAGGAAAATCTCTTTGTATCCCACACGTGGCAAACTATAATGCAGATCTACCAATGCAGTGTCGTGCGCCGCAACATCAAGCGATTCGTATTTCCCTTTTTTAATAACCTTGCCATCTGCCACCAATTCCCAATCAAGGCGTACATCTTCTAAATTTTTAAAAAAATTATCGTTATATACTTTTATTTTTCCCACCATCATATCTGCCGGAAATGTAAATATGTTTTGGTATTCTTTTTTTACTTCCAGCATCTGAGGATTTAATGTCCGGTCAGGCAATACCAAACCATTACAATTAAAATTTTCATCACTGGGCATTTCTACGCCGTAGTCTCCGCCATAAGCCCAAATGGTATCGCCTCTGTCCGTAATTTTTCGAAATCCCTGGTCCACGAAATCCCAAATGTATCCTCCCTGCATGTGCGGATAATATTTACGAATCGTATCCCAGTAATCATTAAAATTTCCATCGGTATTTCCCATGGCATGCGCATATTCTACTAAAATAAATGGCTTGTGGTTGCTGTTATTATCATTCTTCACATGATACACCATATCATCCGGCGAAGGATACATAGGGCAATAAATATCAGAAAAGTTTGTGGCGCTTGCGGGTTCGTATTCCACCGGCCTTGATGGATCACGATGTTTAATCCACTCGTAACATTTTTCAAAATTCACGCCCATTCCCGCCTCATTGCCCATTGACCAAACAATAACGCAGGCATGATTTTTATCTCTTTCAACGGCTCTCGAATCGCGTTGAAAATGTTGTAAAAACCAATCCGGTTTTTTAGATAACGAATTTTCGCCAAAGCCCATTCCGTGTGATTCAAGATCGGCTTCATCTACCACATACAACCCATATTTATCACACAACTCATACCAGTAAGGATCATTGGGATAGTGACAAGTACGCACCGCATTAATATTATTCTCTTTCATGATCCTCACATCCTGTTCCATTCTTTCTTTACTGATATATTGTCCGGTAATGGGATCCATCTCATGACGATTAACCCCCTTTATCAAAATCGCTTTTCCATTTACATATAATGCACCATCTTTTATTTCTACTTTTCTAAAACCTGTTTTTTGGGGGATCACTTCAATCGTTTGTCCTTTACCGTTAGTAAGTGTTGTGACTAAACTATAGATATACGGCGTTTCTGCGGACCATTTTTTTGGATCCTCAAGTGTAATGATAATATTTTTAAACTTCGCTGAATCGCTTAAAGAAACAGAAGTTATGTTTAAAGATTTTCCGGATGCATCCAATAATTCAAAAGAGGCTTTATAATTTTTTAATGAGCGGTCAGCATTATTTAAAAAATCAAGGCTAACTTTTAATTGTCCATCTTTATAATTATCGCTT
>CBIGQT010000480.1:0-3127 GCA_966191655.1 uncultured Ginsengibacter sp. | reverse complement strand
TGACCATGACCACCGGTGTACGATGGATCGAGAACTACACTGATCCGAATTCTGACATTGCCAGATTTTATACAGATCCGGTAGAACCGGGCATGAATGCAACAGTAAGTTACATGCGACGTTTGCCGGCCGAGGCGGAACCTGGTAAAAAATGGGTGTATAGTACAGGTGAAACTGATCTGCTGGGTGTGCTTGTCAGCTCAGCTACCCGCCAAACATTATCACACTATCTTTCCTCGAAGATCTGGATTCCTTACGGTATGGAGCAGCAGGCCACCTGGATCCTGGATCGAACTGGCGAAGAATTGGCGGGCTGTTGCCTCCAAATGACGCTCCGTGATTTTGCACGGTTCGGACAATTCGTTCTCGAAGGCGGACGCATCAACAGAGAATCCATTGTTCCCGAAGATTGGCTCCAGGCAGCGACGCATACGCAAATCCAAATTTGGGGCAGTTTGGGCTACGGATACGGATGGTGGACCTTTGATGACGGAACTTTCGAGGCATTGGGCATTTATGGCCAAATGATTTACATAGACCCTGCGAGACATCTCATAGTCGTGATCAACAGCGCATGGCCTGAGGCTGAGAGTAACGTGCGACAGTCATCTGCCGCCAATTTTCTGAAAACTATCGCTAAAGAAATTGACAAAGAGAAAACAAAATCACCTAATCCTTAAGCAAGAAAGCAGCCTTCAGCTATGTTTGTCTACAGGCTGTTTTGAGACTAAGCGTATGCCGGAGACAAGGAGAACTTTATGAATTTGATCACTTTATCATCAACCAACTCGGAAACGTTATATGAAAGTGTATAGGCTCCTCAATCCTGTTGATGTGGATGAACCTAATGGACCGGCAGTGCAAAATGGAAAACCGATCCAGTTCCAATTTCGCTTTCTACCCAAATACGCCCGTGCTGTGCTTCAATAAATTCTTTCGAAATGGCAAGCCCCAGTCCTGTCCCTTTTTCTTTTGAGCCCGGCACCTGGAAATATCTTTCGAATAACTTTGGTATATATTCTTTCGCAATACCCGGCCCATAATCTTTTACTGAAAAAATAATATTCCCGTTTTGTTTTGTGATGCCCGCTTCCACAATACCACCGTTATACGAATATTTAATTGCGTTGGTAAGAAAATTATTTACAACCCACGTTGTTTTATCTGCATCTGCGTTAATCTGCGGCAGATCTTTATCAAACATCTTTTTTATTGTAACGTCTTTTTGTTTTGCATTGATTGCAACCGCCTGTACAGCATTCTCGGCAATTTGCTCCGGTGCCACTTTCTTTATATTTAATTGTATTCTTCCTGTTTCAACCTGCGATAAATTCAGAAGCTCGCTCAATATCTTAAGCATGCGCTGGTTGTCGCGTTTGAGGTTGCCTATTAATTCCTTTTGCTCAATTGAAAGATTACTTACCCTTTCGTCTTCCAATAACTTTAAACTGAAATCGGATGAAGCTAACGGTGTTTTTAATTCGTGCGATATGGTAGCGATGAAATTAGTTTTGGCAACATCCAGTTCTTTAAAGGACGTTATATTTTTTAATACAATTACTTTGTTTTTTGCCTCACCTTGCGTTACATCAAGTACTTCTTTTGTGAAAAAGTTTTCCCTGTTGTCCACCACTATCTTAAAAGGGATTGGATTTTCATTTTCAATAAGGAAACGAAACAAATCATTTCTGACGCTTATTTCCTTAACAGATTTGCCTACTACATCTTCTGTCTTTAATCCCAGTAACTGAAGCGCCTGCTGATTGGCAAAAAGAATCGTGTCATTTTTATCAATTCCAATGCTTGCATCTTTCAAACTATTAATTACAGCTTCCGCCCGGTTTTTTTCAAACATCATTTTATTGAGATTGCTGCTTTCAAAATACTGGAGTTTTTCCGCCATCTCATTAAAGGCATCTGCTAATTTGCCAAATTCATCTTTATTCTCAATATGAATACGATGCTGATAGTTTTTATCGCCTATTTCGTTTATGGCTGCCGTTAGTTGCTTAATAGGAGTAGTAACTACCGAAGGGAAATTGAGCAGGAATGTAAATGATATAATGAACACCAGGCTGCTTAAAAAGAGAATGATAGTAAGTGCCTTATTTGCAGTTGCCTGGGCCTTTTCATTTTTTAAACTTATGGCGCTCATATTTAAAGCAAGTATCTTTTGGATTTCATTTTGAAGTGTCTTTATCATTTCTTTTGCAGTGTCCCCGGATCTCAGTTTATTAAAGTGTATCCTTATAGAATCAGTTACTTCATTTTCACCTTTTTCGGTAATATTATTTTCCTGCAGGTTCAATGCACTGTCGAATCGCTGGATTGATTGATCATACGATGTCTCCATCGAATTCAATTGCTTCTGCATGGTGTGTCCATAAGAAATGCTTTTATAGTTATCCCTTAATATGTTCATCGCCTCCGCTTTCAATTTCGACATAAAATAGATGCTTGCGCCACCTGTCAAAATCAGTAACAAAAAAAGAAATAATGTTCCCAGCCTTATTTTATTTTTAACATTGAGCGCCATCAGGAAAATATTACTATATCGATATTGTTTTTTGAAAGCGTTTTTAATAACTGGTTAAATACACTTGTTCTTAAAATGATTTGAAAAAGATTTAAATGCGGCTTACCAATACAAATGGTGGTGATCTGTTTTTCGTTAACCATTTCCATTATGGCAGCCGCTATATTATCTTCTTTTTTTTGGATAACTTCTGCACCTAACTCTGTCGCATTTTTAAAGTTATTGATTAAATGTCGTTGCGCGGCCAAAGGAATTTTATCAACCGATTCTTTTGGTGTTTGCACATACAATAAATACCATTGGCTGTTGTAATATGATGCCAGTCTTGCTGTTTTGCGAATAATTCGTTGTGCTATTTCATGGTTGGTAGAAACACAAGCTAAAAAACGTTCATGCTTAAACGGATTTTTTTTTGCTTTTACCTGGTAATCAACTTTTCTTTCTACCTGGCCTGCTACTTCTTTTAATGCAAGCTCACGAAGCTGCAGTATCTGGTCTGGCTGAAAGAAATTTTGCAATGCCTGCTGCACTTTTGTATGATCGTAAATCTTACCTGCCTTTAACCTTGTTATCAGTTCATCGGCTGTAAGA
>CBIGQT010000479.1:0-3132 GCA_966191655.1 uncultured Ginsengibacter sp. | reverse complement strand
ACCCCAACCCCTCTCCGAGGGAGAGGGACATGGATTGGAAAAACAGATTTCCCTTAAATATCATTTTACAGAATCTTTATATAATGTTTGCACAACATCCAGTGAAGCTATATAAACACTTCTGCCATGTGTAGCGACGATAATGTCATTGGCAGCTTTTTGAATGGCAATATCATGTACGGGAACAGAAGGAAGATCAGGGCCAAAGGACATAAATGTTTTACCTCTGTTGAAAGATGCATATAATCCATTGTCGCTGCCGACATATAAAATATCTTCATACTTCGGATCTTCTCTTATAACATTCAAAGGCCCTTCAGGCAAATTATTTCCTAATTGATTCCAGGTTTGCCCATAGTCTTCACTAACATAAATCCATGGAGTAAAATTATCATTCCTGTAGCCGTTAAGTGTTGCGTATACTCTTCCTTCTTTAAATGCTGAGGCAACCACATGGCTTACATATAAATTTTTGGGAAGTTTATTACTTACTAACGTCCATGTATAGCCGCCATCTTTAGTTACCTGTATATTCCCGTCATCTGTTCCTGCATAAATTAGTCCAAATCTCAATGGTGATTCACTAATTGTTGTAATAGTTCCATAAGGCACATCTCCTTCTCTTTTACCATTGGTGAGGTCTTTACTTAAAGGCACCATCTTATCTCCTTTGTCCATGCTCCTATAAAAAATATCAGAACCCATGTACAAAATATCCTGGTTAAAACTGCTTAATAAAATGGGAGTTTGCCAGTTGTAACGGAGCTTTTCCGCTTCAATGTCAGGCATAGGGTGAATGCGTTTTCCTTTGCGCTGATCAATTACTTTTCGCCGGTATTCCCCAAACTGTGATCCGAAATAAACTGTTTTATTATCTCTTGTATCTACCTGAACCTGCATGCCATCTCCGCCGCCAAGAGCTTGCCATTCATTTCCAGGCTCTGATTCGTCGTCATCTTCCGATTCTTTATTATTTATTTTTGATGATCCATACCAAACACCATTATCCTGTATACCGCCATAAACGTTGTAGGGTTTGGCATCATCAACCGTCACTGCATAAAATTGGCCAACAGATGGTGTGTTTGCTTTAAACCAATGTTGACCGTTGTCATAAGTAATATTGCAACCACCGTCATTGCCTGCTACCCAGTTACTATCACGCAAAGGATTAATCCACTCGCCATGCCAGTCGGGGTGCGTGTTGGATTTATCAACTGCTTTAAACGTTTTACCTCCATCATTACTAAGCATTATATTAAATCCGTTGATGATTACTTTATTTTCATTGACGGGAGACACTGAAATTTTCCCGAAATAATATCCATAGGTATTATATAAGTCTAATCCTTTGGCATTTACTTTTTTCCAGTTAATGCCGCCATCATCGCTCCGGTAAACTTCACACCCGATAACGGGTGTATTATACATTTCAGTGTTTGCGTCGTTCAAATAATCATAGATAGAAGTTGGTTTTATTTTATCTGTCCGAACCAATTCTTTTACAGTTGAATCATTATATTTTTCATCAAAATCATTTTCAATAAAAAAAGTATCGAGCTTTTTATCATTAAGTGATAAAAATTTTTCTTTGGTAATATTTTTAAAATCATCCATTATATATTTTGAAGTATCCACTTTTTTTGTTGCCGTATCCGGCCTGTGGTTTTGATTATCAACTGATGCATAAATAATCTGCGGGTTACCGGCATACACAGCCACTCCTATTCTGCCTGTCCCGCTATCCTGTGGAAAGCCATTTGCATTTCCGGTAATTTTTTTCCAGCTATCACCGCCATCTGTACTTTTATAAATAGCAGACGTGTTGCCACTCTCTATAAAATTCCAGGCTCTTCTCTCACGGTGCCACATACACGCAAATAATTCTTCCGGATTTTTTGGATTAATATCTATATCAATGGCGCCGGTATTATCATCAACATATAAAGCCTGCTTCCACGTTTTACCGCCGTCTGTTGTTTTATAAACGCCTCTTTCTTTATTAGCTGAATACAAATGGCCGATTGCTGCAACCCAGGCAATGTTTTTATTTTGAGGATGTAAAATTATTTTTCCTATATGCTGGCTTTCGGGAAGCCCAAGGTACTGCCATGTTCTCCCTGTATCTATACTTTTATAAATTCCAATTCCCGAATATGAAGACCTGCTACTATTTGATTCGCCGGTGCCTACCCATATTTCGCCATCGCGCCAGTTAACAGCAATATCCCCTATCCCAATTACGTCTTCATGATCAAAAACAGGTACAAAACTTTGACCATTATTTGTTGTGTGCCATAAGCCCCCGGTTGCATAAGCCACATAAAATTCCGTAGGGTCATTGGGGTTTACATCTACATCCACCACCCTTCCACTCATTACTGCTGGGCCAATATTTCTGAACTTAATATCTTTCAATAAAGATTGGCTTTGTAATAATTTTCTTTTAGCTAAACCGTTCAATCTATCAGAGGCTTTTGTTGGAGCCACTTGTGAGAATGTAAAACCAAAGGTTAAAATTGATATAAACAAAAAAACAATGAACTTAAAACCACATCTTAATTTGGTAAATTTGAAGTTGAAAAACATCATTTAAAATTTTAAAGTATTATGATTTTAAAAAAGAACAAATTTATTTTGATAATTTTTGCCTTGTTGTTTTATTATTCATCCGATGCACAATATAAAACTTATACTTTATCTGTACATGGAGACACACTAAATGCTATTGATAAGAGTGGGTTGAAACAGGGAAAATGGGTAGTACATGTAGATCCCTTAAGGGGAGAGGCTGGCTATGAAGAAGAAGGAATTTTTTTGAATGATAAAAAGGAGGGTATGTGGAGAACATTCACTTTACAGGGTGATCTTATAGCTATCGAAAATTATAAATTTGGCGGGAAAGACGGGCTCTGTCAATATTATACTCCCTTAGGCGAACTGTTGAGAGAAGAAAACTGGAGAGCTTACAATCCCGATGAACCCTATGATACTATTCCTGTTTACGGAACCGGCAGTAATGAAGTTCTTAGTTATAAAATTGTAAAGGCTGAACAGTATAGTGTTAAGAACGGCACCTGGACCTATTATGAGCCATCTACCGGCTTTATTTTAAAAACAGAAAATTATGAC
>CBIGQT010000478.1:0-3142 GCA_966191655.1 uncultured Ginsengibacter sp. | reverse complement strand
AAAGTGATTCAAACAGTGTATTGAATTATTTCAGAAAAATAGTGAAGCTGCATAAAGAAAATCCGCTACTCGTTTACGGAAAATATACTTTGCTAGATGAAGATAACGCTAACGTATACGCATACACGAGAGAACTAAACGGGAAAAAATTGCTGGTACTTTTAAACTTTAAAAGCAAAACTGCAGACTTTAATACAGGAATTGATATGAGTAAAGCGAAATTGCTTTTGGATAATTATACAAAACCTTCTGTGGGCAATACTTTGCAGCCTTATGAAGCAGCGGTGTATGAACTGTAGCGGATAATCATTATATTTCGCAATCAAAATTATCAGCGAAATAATTATACCTGTTTAGAAAAAAGTTGAAGTGATAAATTCATTCCTAAAAATAATCAAATGACCCACCAAAAAAAACTTTCTAAAAAAAACTATTTTTTTATACTTGTTATCGCTTCGCTTACATTAACAGCCTTAACAGCTTTTATAAGTATTACAAACAATGTTCATGATTCTATCAGCTTTATAGACAATGATTCTTTAAAAATAACCTTGCCTAAAGAAGGCCGTTTAGTTAATGACAAGCCTGTTGGAAAAAACTGGATAAACTTACTTCCTTCACTGGACGGATGGAATGCAGATACAGCATACAAACTTACTAACGGTGTCTTACACGCAGATTATTATGGTGGAAAATTTCATGATTTTGCATGGACAAAAAAAATATATAAAGATTTTAAATTACAGGCTCTCGTAAAATTAGATGGTAAAGACGCTAACTCCGGTGTGTGCATCAGGCTGAATCCTGTGGACGCAGATAATGCACCGGGCTACCAAATAGATATGGGAGTTGGCTATTGGGGCTGTCTTTGGGAAGAAAAACGGGCAGGTATGGTTCAGAAATTTTCTGACAGCCTTGCTAATATACTTGTTAAAAAGCAGGACTGGAATCACTATTACGTTATTGCACAAGGCCATCATATACAGGCATGGTTAAATGGAGTAAAAACAATTGATATAGTTCACAATGCAGGTTTTGAAGAAGGTTCCATTGGCCTCCAGCTTTGTCATGGTGATAAGCATACTATCTTAGATGTAAAATGTTTGTATATACAAGAGATAAAGTAGAATCAAATTTATAAATTGTATTTAAAAAATCAATGAATAGGCGTATTTAATATTCTTCTTCAAAAAATAATTTTTGCCTTAACTTCTTTGCCATCATACTTTACAACTTTATCAAATTTGGTTGTTTCGTCTACGCCTATTCCGTTATTTTCTGTTGCAACAACAACATTAAATATCCTTTTTTGGAGCATTCCCTGAAAAGAACCTTTTCTTGCAGAAATACTTAGCTCTTTATTTTTATCATTCCAGTTAAAAGTGAATGTTGCATATTCGCCTTTTTCATAATTGTAAGTATCATTTGCATCTTCGTATAACGTGAAGCTTGCATCTGCGCCGGGATAGATTCTTAGCTCGATTGTATCGGCAGGTTTTTGTGTAGCCCACTCCATTAATTTGCCCATGGGAACGATTGACCCCGCTTTTACATACAAAGGCATAATATCAACGGGTGCAGCAGCATCAATAGTTTGCCCGCCGGAAAGTCTTTTATTTGTCCAGAAATCATACCAGTCAGTTCCTTGAGGGAGGTAAACTTTTCTTGATTTCACAGTATTATCAGCGCCATCAACAGTATACAATTGTTGTGTTACCGGATTCACCAAAAATGCCGGCCCAAACATGTACTGATCGCCAATTGAATATACGGCCGTATCCTTTCTAAAATCAAAAGCAAGCGTTCGCATAATGGTATAATTATCCATAGTTACCCTGGCTCCTAAAGAATAATTATAAGGTAATAACCGGTAACGAAGGTTATCATACTTCAACAAAATACTTTTCGTTTGTGCGTCCCAGTTAGATGAAAACAAAGCACGCTCACCCTTGCCATGTATGCGCATAATGGGACAGAAGGTTCCAAACTGAAACCATCTCGTAAATAACTCACGTTTTTCAGGCTGCTTCCAATCGGGAACACCTTCAGGTGCACTGTATAAAATATAGCCCCCAATATCAGACGTCCAGTAAGGAATGCCTGATGAGCATGCATTAACTCCCTGCGTCACCTGCGCTTTGAAAGCTGAAAACGTAGCCTGTATATCAGATGACCATAAAGTTGCTGCATTGCGTTGCTGGCCTGCAAATGCCTGTCGTACCAATAAAAAGATGCGCTTGCCATTAATATCCCTGCGCCAGTTATGGTACAATCCTTCTGTATGCATTAATGAATAAGTGTTGAAGTAATCAATACCTTTGCCTGTATAAAGGTTTGCTGTTTTCCGATCGTTGGGATCTGAGACATCGGGCTCGCATTGATCAACCCACCAGGCATCCCAGCCATAACGTTTTATTAAACTATCTCTCGCCTGGTCCCAATACATTTCGCGTGCACCGGGGTTATGTGCATCATAATAACTATCCGGATGATGCGTGATGATATTGTTCCATACAAGTGATGTTAAAAATCCTGAATCTTTCAAAGCATTAAAATTATTGGTGTTTCTTCCAAAACAAGGCCAGATGGATATCATCGCATGAAAATGTTCACTATGCAATTGATCAACCATGGCTTTTGGATTTGGATAAGAAGCAGGGTACATAATATGCGAACCTATCGGTAACGGGTACCAGTAATACCAGTCCTGCACGATGGCATCAACAGGAATATGTGCATTGCGATAGGCTGCAGCCGGTGCTAAAACTTCCTCCTGTGTTTTATACCTGTCCTGAGATTGAAATAATCCGAAAGCCCATTTAGGATACATCGGCGCTTTACCTGTTATATTTCTGTATGAGTTAATAATGTTATCGAATGAAGGACCATAGAAAAAATAATAATCAACCATCTTTCCGCTTTCAGATACATAAGTATATTGCGTGTTATTATTTTCAGCGCCGTAAAATTTTGATTCGGCATAATTATCCCACAACAAACCATACCCTTTGGTGGAGAGCATTACAGGTATAGCGCCGGTGAGATATTTAATTGCCATGTCCTGGTTTCTGCCTTTATAATTTATAGATAAAGAATCGAGTGGATGGCAACCTAAACCATACAAAGCTTCATCAGCCGGAGA
>CBIGQT010000477.1:0-3143 GCA_966191655.1 uncultured Ginsengibacter sp. | reverse complement strand
TAATACATTAAGCACAACGTGGCAATGCTCTGCCGGCAATGTTACAACCTCCTATCAAACATGGTTTATAGAAGTATCTTCCAATGTTATTGACTTGTATAATTCCGCTGAGAAGCAAGGCGCCTATCATTATATGGCCGCGGCTGATGTATTCCATGCTTTAGGTTTTATGGAAATGCTGGATTTGTATGGCGAAATGCCTTACACCGAGGCCGCAACCGGGAATCCAAGTCCTAAACCTGATGACGGCAAGACCATTTACAACGGATGTATGGCAAAACTGAATGAAGCTATCAGCCTGTTCAGTAAAACACAAGAGGCCGGATCACCTGCACTTGCTACCGGAGATTTGTGGAATAACGGCGATGTAGATAAGTGGATAAAATTATGCTGGGGATTGAAAGCCCGGTACATGCTTAAGCTGTCAAAAAAAGCGGACTTGTTCAATGCTGATTCTGTTCTATATTGTTTGTCACAAGGTCCACAGTCTAATGCCGACAACACCATTGGACCAGGCTACAACAACAGTACCGTAACCGATTATTTGTACGGTGACCCTGTTGTAACAAATGGCAACTTTGATTATGCGGCTTACGGCAGCGCTCAACGTATTTCTCAGTATTATTACAACTTGTTGACGAATATGAGAGGTTCCGGTGTTACGGATCCCAGGATGAGCAAAATTGTACCTGCTGTTATGTCCAACATTCAATTGGATGGCAGCGGTAAAGTGATATCTAATACCTGGAATCGTTCAAAAGGCGTTGATTCTTATGGTCCGTCAACCCGTTTGCTGAAAGGAGGCCCTACTTCTATTGCACTGACAAGTTATGCCACTGGGAATACTAATAAAACATATACTATTGCTGACGCTACGGACCGTGCAAATTTTATTGCTGATCAGGTTTCGGCGGGACGACCTTACACGGTTAATGGGAATGACGTAACAGTAACCTATCTGGCAGGCTCCATGTATATAAACAGTACTAATTACATTTATGCCGGAGATACTGCTTATGTAAATCTGCGGAGTTTTGCGCTTGCAACAGGCGGAGTAGATCCATTGGATGTTGACTGGTATCCTTCAACAGCCGCAATGGACGCAGGAGCAGTTGGTTCTACAGGCTCTTTCCAGACTCGTCCTGTTTCTGACCAGGAGATTTTAACTTACCATGAGATGTGCTTTATTAAAGCCGAAGTGTACATGAGAAAAGGTGATAATGCAGATGCATTCACGGCATACAGGAACGGTATTCAGGCGCACCTGGATATGATGGACGCTAAACTGAACGAATGGCAATCTTCCGGTTATACTAAAACTAATCCTGATATGGCGCCTATGGATCAAAATGACATTAGTACCTATCTTGCGAGTGATGCTATTGCCCAAGATGCGGGCACTTTGACAATGTCATACATTATGTTGCAAAAATATGTGGTAATGGGTTGCAGTATTGAAAATTGGAACGATATGCGCCGCTTTGATTTCAGCGCCGGTGATGTAGGTAGTTTTGGAGTAGTTTATCCGGGGTATGACCGGGGACCTTTATTTACAGGCCAGGCTCAGTTGACAGGTGGTTCCCCAACAGATCCCAGGTATTGGATACGTCGTTGGGCTTTACCTCCAACCTATGAAATAAATTATAACTCGGTAAATACGCTGGCTCTAAATCCCCATGCCGCTGACCCAAATATCTGGAGTACGCCTGTTTGGTGGGATTGTAAAACAGATGATGAATATTATGGATACCTCAAATAAATAGTAATATTCATAATTAAAGTGTCAAAAAAATTTCAGTTGGTACTTAGTTTATCATAGGGGTTGTTAATAACAACCCCTATTTTTTATTTTCATAAAAAATCTACAAACTATTTCCAAAAAATAGATAAGCTAAGAATATGGCGGTAATAATTCCCACGAGATCTGCTAATAACATGGCGCCAATAGCGTAGCGTGTATTCTTAATACTCACCGATCCAAAATAAACAGCGACAACGTAAAATGTAGTGTCAGAGGCTCCCTGGAAGACTCCCGAAAGTTTGCTTGCGAAAGAATCAGGACCATAAGTTGTCATAGTACTTACCATCATTCCCCTGGCTGCACCTCCACTTAGCGGCCTGATAAGTGCAGTGGGCAATCCTTCTACAAAACGGGTGTCTGTACCCAGCATTGCAAAGAAATTTTTCATGCCGCTAATAATAGCATCAAATGTACCACTGGTTCTAAGCATACTAACGGCTACGAGTATCCCAAGAATGTATGGAATAATGCGAATCGCGGTTTCGAATCCATTTTTAGCCCCATCAACAAATGCTGCAAAAAGATCTATTTTTTTATACAAACCGCCTAAAATAATTAGCAGGAAGACGAGCAATATTAATCCATTGCTAAGCTGACCCGAAAACAATTGTATGCCCGCTGCATTTAACCTGGTTACATAAAAAACCAATGCAGCAATTATTGCAGAAAGAGCAAAGATCCAGGCGAGTATTACGGGATGAAGCAAATTGATCTTTTGTTTGAATGAAACGATGATCATTGCAGCCATTGTTCCTGCAAATGTCACAATCATACATGGTAAAAAAACATCGGTAGGGTCCGAAGCATTTTGTGCTGCCCTTACCGCTATTACACTTATTGGAATTAAATTTAATCCCGCCGCATGCAAACAAAGAAACATAATCTGCGAATTGGAAGCCACGTCTTTATTGGGGTTCAACTCCTGCAGGCTTTCCATTGCTTTTAAGCCAAAGGGAGTTGCCGCATTATCCAAACCAAGAAGGTTGGCTGAAAAATTCATGATCATATGCCCCATAGAAGGATGTCCTTTGGGAATTTCAGGAAAGAGCTTAGAAAAAAATGGACCCACTATGCGGCTTAAAAGCCTTATGCCACCGGCCTTTTCAGCAATATTCATAAAGCCAATGAATAACGCAAGGATACCGATGAGCTTTAAGCAAATATCTACCGCCACCCAGCATGTTTCGATAATACCATCAAGTTTGAGCGGGTTCGCCGGATCTGCTGCTTTGCCCGTAACCATCCAGGCAAAAATTTGCGAATCGACAAAGAAAAAACATTTGATACCGGCTACTGTAATCGCTACAATAATAAATGCCGCCCATATTCTGCTTAAAGCCAT
>CBIGQT010000476.1:0-3155 GCA_966191655.1 uncultured Ginsengibacter sp. | reverse complement strand
CATGAAACCGGAACGGCAATAGTAAATGCAACGCAAATAAGCAAAAGAAAATCTTTTGACAACAGGTAAATGATATGTCTTTCAGATGCACCCAGCACTTTACGTATACCGATTTCTTTTGTCCGCTGCAAAACGTTATAGGCAGATAAGCCCAGCAAGCCAAAGCAGGCAATGACGATTGCAAGAAATGCAAACAATCCGAAAACTTTTCCAAATTGGCCGTCAGATTTATATTGCGCATTATATAATTCATCAAGAAAAAAATAACTGAAAGGATTGTCAGGAAAATATTTATTCCACACTCTTTCAACCGAAGCAACTGTTTGATGAACATCTGCAGTTTGAAATTTAATTGAATAAAAATTATTCACTTCAGGCTTTGGGATAAAAATAACAGGCAGCATTGCTTTATTTAATCCTAACTGATGATAGTTGGCAACTACCCCGATAATTTTTAATGAATCACGATAATTAGAAATTATTTGGTTTAAGGCTTTTTCAGGATCATCAATCCCAAATAATTTTACAGCTTCTTCACTCAGTATTACTGCTTTTTTATCTGAAGGATTATCCTGCGAAAAATTCCGGCCTGCTTTAAATTTCATTCCATAAGAAGAAAGAAAATCATTATCGACATACAATGTATAAAAGGTCAATGGATTTTTATCTTTTGAATTAACAAGGTAAGCGCCGTTCGTCATGTAAATCTCTTTACCCATAACGCCTGAAGATGCAGCGATACTTTTTATGCCGCTTAATTGCAACACTTCGTTTTTAAAAGGCTGATAAGAATTTTGATAAGAAGTATCCTGTCTTAAACTTGGCCCATCTAAAACTAAAGTCTGGTTTATATTGGCCCCGAGCTTTTGATTTCTCATAAAATTAACCTGCTGGTAAATGACAATGGTACCGGCTATTAAAATAATTGATGTGGCAAACTGGCCTATTATTAATCCCTTTCTTATAATCATTCCACTTGCAGAATTTTTAAATAATCCTTTTAAAACTGTAATAGGATGAAAGCCTGATAAAACAAATGCGGGATATATTCCTGAAATAAATGCCCCTGTCAAAAAAAGTAAAATAAAACCTCCCCAATAAATTAGAGGCATATGAAAGCCAGTGCCGGAAGCGCTTCCAATTAAAACATTAAAAGATGGAGTAAACAAAATTGCCAGAAGAACAGCAATAACAACGGCTGTAAAATTCAATATAAAACTTTCAGTTAAAAATTGCGCAACAAGATTTTTTCTTAGTGCACCCAATACTTTTCTTACACCAACTTCTTTAGCTCTTTCTAATGAACGTGCTGTTGCAAGATTGGTATAATTAATCCAGGCAATTGTAATAATTAAAAATGCAATAAGAAAAAGAAATGAAACAGATTTGCCATCGCCATTAACTCCTGCTTCTTCATTGTAATGAGAATATAAATGAATATCTTTTAAAGGAATAGTATACAAATCTTCCCTGTTGTTATGCGCCCTGCTGTATTCATTATTTAAATAACGGTCGGAAAATGAAAGCAGTTTTGCATCAAATTGCTTTTGATTTGTTCCCGGTTGTAATTGCAAATAAACATAGTAATCATACCATCCTAAACTTGTTTCCGGATCAAGTCCTTTAGGAGCTCCCAAATTGCGAACCATATTAACAAACGTTGGATAAGAAATCAGGTAATCAAATGCCAGATGTGAGTTTGATGGATAATCTTTGAATACTCCGGTAACTTCATAATAATAAACATTGCCTCCTTCTCTAACGGTTAATCTTTTTCCAACGGCATTCTCATTATTAAAATATTTTTCTGCAGTAGTCTCAGATAAAATTATTTTATTAGGGCCGTTTAACAAAGATGCACGATTACCTTCGGTAAGACGAATTGTAAACATGTTAAGAAAAGACTGGTCAGCATAGTAGCCTTTATTCTCAAGAGCCTTTATATTTCGTTCGTCATTTGCAAGTACAATATTATTTTGTACCATTTCAGTTTTCAACCATGATATTTTGGTATCTATTAACCTGCAATAATTTTCAACTTCCGGAAATTCATTTTTTATCCTTGCGCCAAGTCCGGGGAAAACTGTTGCAGACTGCATTGTGAGTTTTCCCTGGTCATGTAAATCCAGTCGCAACCGAACTATCTGTTTAACTTTTTCATTAAATTTATCATAACTTCTTTCATACGCAACATATTGAAATATCAGCAGGCAACAGGTTATTCCTATGGCAAGACCAAGTATATTAAATATGGCATAACCTTTTCTTTTCAGAATATTACGAAATGCAATTTGTAAATGATTTTTGAACATTGCGTGAACAAGATTTCTTTGCTTAAATGATTTTTGTTGATTTTTCTGAATCATGTTAATCTACAGCTCCAGCTCCAATTAATCATGCTTCAGACATTCTTTATTCACTTCTCAAGCTCTTCACCGGGTTTGCAATCGCTGCTCTAATTGTATGAATGCTCAATGTTATTAAAGCAAGCAACAGCATTGCTAATCCGCTTAAGACAAATACCCACCAGCTCATTGATGTTTTATAAGCAAAATCTTCAAGCCATTTATAACCTGCCCACCATGCAACAGGCGCTGCAATTACAAAGGCTATTAAAACCAGTTGCACAAAATCTTTTGACAGAACAGAAATGATATTAGTGACAGTTGCTCCTAATATTTTCCTGATGCCAATTTCTTTTCTTCGCGTATTGATGGTGTACATCACCAATCCTAATAAACCCAAACAACTGATGAGCACACATAAACCTGTTGCCCATTTTAGCAAGCTTGCTGTGTGTTGTTCAGTCTCATAAAATTTAGCAATGGTTTCATCAAAAAAAGTACAGGTAAAATCTTCATCAGGATACATCTGATGATATGCTTTTTGTATTTTACCCATTGTAGTTTGCCATGATGTGCCGGCAGTGTTTTGTGGCTGCAAGAGAATATGAAAAAAATAGCTTCTGTTGTCAAACGAAGTAAATACCAGCGGGCCGACAGAAGCATGAAAAGATTGTTCATTAAAATCATGCATCACACCAACGATAGACATTTTCTTACCATTGTAATCAAGTTGTTTGTTCAATGCATCTTCAGGATGTTTAAAGCCAAGCGACCTTGCATACGTTTCATTTATTAAAAATTCTTTAACCG
>CBIGQT010000475.1:0-3156 GCA_966191655.1 uncultured Ginsengibacter sp. | reverse complement strand
ATAAAAGCCCGCATCACTGCAGGCTTAATAATTTTAATTCCAGGGTTGATCTTGCAAGCGATAGTTGGATGAGTACTGGTTGTTTTCTAAGGTATCGGATAAAAAAACAAGAAGTTGACTGATATCAGATTTTAATAATTCTTCAATTGGATATTTGGATAACGGAACTTTTCTAAGGATTTGGATATTTTGATTAATGTTCTTAAACATCAATCAACTTCTGATACAAAGATATATAGCCTCTACTCCTGCGCCAGAGCATTACTGCCCGATTACGCATGTATTGAAATTACGGTGATAATAGTATAAATACGAGCCGTGAAATTCAGAAACTACGCATAATTAAAGACCTCATTTAGATTTTAAGGGCATTGCGACATAACTTCTTTATGTGATGTAACCTTTCCTTCCCCGGCATCTTTTAAACCTCTTTCTATCGAGGCCTTTGCTTCATCTATGGTACGCTGTTTCTTACATGCCAATGGCTATCGGTACCGCCTATACGATAAAAAACTCCCCGGCAAGTTATCTTAACAAAGTCACTATTCCCTTTAGTTGTTGCTGCTTATTATTGACATCAGTAAAACTAATTATCCAGACATACGTATTTTGGAGGGCCGCTGCACCTTTCCATGTTCCATCCCATCCGTTGGTTATATCATTTGTTTCAAAAACCTTTTCACCGAAACGGTCAAAAATTGCCATATCGAATTTTTTTACAGGGAAAGGGTATTTCACTTTAAAAACATCATTGATTCCATCCCCATTTGGAGTAAATCCGGAAGGCATAATTATGTCGCAAAAGCCAGCCGTTATAATCACCGAGTCAGTATAACTGCCGCATTCATTAGTGGCAGTGAGAAAATAGATGCCATCTTTCATAACAGTAATTGATGGCGCTGAACTTCCATTCTGCCATAACAGGTTAGCATTTGTATTAATAAAAGGTTTTAAAACATATTGCTGCCCGGTGCACAAAAAAGAATCCTTCCCGAGTGTAAAAAATGGTAAAGCTTTATAAGTGATAGTTATAGTATCCGATTCGGTGCAGGTATTGAGATTAACTGTAACAAAATAGGTACCGGCGCTTTTTACCAGGTAACCGGACGCATTACTTCCATCCTGCCATAGGTAACCTGCATTATTATTGTAAGCATTTAATTGTAACATTTCATTTTCACATAAGGTAGTATCGTTACCCAGCGAAATAACGGGTGAGGGATTATAGCTTACGTTAATCGTATCACTGTTTGTGCAGCCAGTTTGCATAACCTGTAGCCAATAGGTGCCGGGCTGGTTTATTGTTTGAGTATTTAAAATATTGCCTGTACTCCATTTATATATTGCCTGTGGTAGGTTAAAGTTATATTGAAGCTGCTGCCCCTCGCATAAGGTCGTATCATTCCCTAAGGAAAAAGAGGGTAATGGATAAACGTTTAAAACTTTCATCGTATCGTAAGAAGAACATCCGTTTAAAGTTGCTTTAACAGCAAACGTGCCCTGGTGATTAGCTAAAATCTTTTCGGTCGATTCTCCGCTACTCCATTCATACGTATCGAAGCCGATGCCGGCATCCAGAACTACCGATTGATTTATACAAAAACTTGTATCATTTCCCAGGGTAACAGAAGGAACCTTTTTTACGGTTACGTATATTGAATCACTGGCGAAACATCCCGACGTTTTTTCTGCAAAAACCTTATACATAAAACTCATGGCAGGAAATACTTTCACTACCTGGTCAGTATCAGCTATGATGTTATAAGATGCCCATTGATAATGTAGAAATCCCGGCGGCGCCGCAATCGTAGCAGTATCGTTTTCACAAATCGAAATATCGGGTCCTAAATCAAAAGGGATAGGCGGATGAGATACTACAGTAACCGTATCGCTAAAAATTCCCCCGCAGGCGTCCCTTGTAGTTACATAATAAGTACCAGGTTGCGATACCATAAATGTTGAATCTATTGAGCCGTCCTGCCATTTGTAAGTTGCATATCCCTTTTTGGCATTAAGCAGAATAGTATTGCCCGGACATATCACAGTGTCAGGACCTATGTTGAGTAAAGCGGGAGCCTGTAACACTGTAAAGTGCACGGAATCCTGCAGCGTATTGCAACCGTTTATGGTCGCCATAATATTTCCCTGCCACGGATTATTAAATGTAGCGCTCATGGTAGTGTCATTCACCTTATAAAAAGAAGATATTGCGGTTGTATCATAGGTCCATAAAGGATTAGTGCCACACTCACGGTTTTTAGAAAACGTAATTTTAACTGTGCTGTTGGCACATATCGTATCCTTCGGCCTGCTAAGCTTTAACGAATTACAAAAGTTAACCTGCTTACAATTGGAGGACATAACAAAATTATCATTGTACATCCCGTCAAAGGGCCTTACATTTTCAGTAAGCACATTTGTGAGTATGCTGTCTACATATAAACCGGTATTATAAAAATATTGCATTTCAACAATTGTAGCGAGTGTGTCGTTACCTAAACAAGATCCTGAGGTATCAGAATTATGAAGTCTCATAAATTCAACATCATTAATATTAGCAGCAGAGTCGCCAATAAAATTTGTAATAATCTGACCCCCATCATCTGTTTGTAAAAAATTAGAAGACCAAACTATACCCAAACCTCGATAAGCAATCACTCTTTCTTTCAGTAGCTGGCCATTTTTAAGACTTCCGAATAAAACGTCTCCGCTCCAACCCGTAAAAAAATTTGCCCGGATATAAGCAGCGCTGCCATCATCAAAAACAGTGGTAACCGTATTATAAGAATTAGCCGGCGTGGCTGATCTCATAATATACGATTGTACAAATTGCAGATCAGCAGTAATTTCAAGTACACCTGAGTGTGTAGGTAAGTGGGTTGCATCTAAATAAGAACCGTCGGAGACTCCGTTTCCATACAAAGCAAGGTTTCCGTTTTGTAACTTTACCATGTTATTTGTATAGAAATTGTGCCAGAAATCACCCGTTGGTGATACAAAGGCAGTAGTACGCAAAGTATCTCCCGTTGCAGGATTAGCTACAATACCAATAGGCAACACGGTATTGCCTGATAAAACTCTTCCAACAAAAGTTACGTTTTGACCCGTAATATTTACACCCGTGAGTTCAGGAAAGGAGCCGGTAACCTATCCCCT
>CBIGQT010000474.1:0-3167 GCA_966191655.1 uncultured Ginsengibacter sp. | reverse complement strand
ATAATAAGTTGCTTTCGTTTGGCGTGGATACTGTGTCACGCAGGCAATATGTCATTCATTTTAAAAACCTGGAAACAGGTGATATCTATAAAGATGTTATTGTAAATACAGAAGGCGGCGGTTGCTGGGCAAATGATAATAAAACATTTTTTTATACGGCTAAAAACCCGGTGACTCTTTTGTCAGAAAAAATTAAAAGGCACATATTAGGTACAGACGAAAGCGCTGATGCAACTGTGTATGAAGAAAAAGATAAAAGCAATTATATTGGCGTAGATAAATCTAAAAACGACAAATATATTTTTATCGTTTCGCAGGCAACTATGAGTTCCGAAGCGAGAATGATTGATGCATCAAAACCAAATGAAGCATTTAAAATTTTTGCTCCTCGAATGAAAGATGTGTTATACGATATTGCAGTATTGGAGGATAAATTTTTAGTTCGTACCAATAAAGACGATGCTAAAAATTTTAAATTAATGGAATGTCCTTTGGATAAAACGGATACATCAAACTGGAAAGAAGTAATACCTCACAGGGCAGATGTATTGTTACAAGGCGTAGAAGAGTTTAAGAATTTTATTGTATTGAGTGAACGTAAAAACGGGCTTGTAAAAGTTACCATCCGTAGTTTAAAAGATAACAGCGAATATGATATTGATTTTGGTGAAGCATCTTACACGGCCAGCCTTAATAATAACCCTGAATACAATACCGATACAGTTCGTTACAATTATACCTCATTAACAACGCCTGCTTCGGTGTATGATTATAACATGATAAATAAGGATAAAAAGTTAATGAAGCAGCAGGAAGTGTTGGGAGGTTATAATGCAGCAGATTATATAACAGAGCGTTTGTACGCTACTGGCAAAGATGGCACAAAAATACCTATATCATTGGTGTATAAAAAGGGATTTGTAAAAGATGGCAAAGCGCCTTTGCTTTTGTATGCATATGGCAGTTATGGCTATAGCATGGACGCAGGTTTTAACAGCAGCCGTTTAAGTTTATTAGACAGGGGTTTCGTGTATGCCATTGCACACATTCGTGGTGGGCAGGAGATGGGAAGGTATTGGTACGAAGACGGCAAGATGATGAAGAAGAAAAATACCTTCACCGACTTTATCGATTGTGGTGAATATTTAGTGAATGAAAAATATACAAGCAAAGAACATTTGTATGCGCAGGGTGGAAGCGCAGGTGGTTTGCTAATGGGCGCTATAACCAATATGGCTCCTGACTTGTGGCATGGTGTTGTGGCACAGGTCCCTTTTGTAGATGTAGTAAATACAATGTTAGATGAAAACATTCCTCTTACTACCAATGAATTTGATGAATGGGGTAATCCTAAAAATAAAGATGCATACTTCTACATAAAAAGTTATGCGCCTTACGAAAATATTGAAAAGAAAAATTATCCAAACCTGCTCGTAACTACCGGCTTGCATGACAGCCAGGTGCAATACTTTGAGCCGGCAAAATGGGTTGCTAAATTAAGAGCGATGAAGACTGATAAAAATATTTTGCTCTTACATACCAACATGAAATTTGGACATGGAGGTGCGAGTGGCCGCTTCGATTATCTAAAAGATGTTGCATTGGTGTATGCTTTCTTATTTGCGCTGGAAGGAATTAGTAATTAATGATACCTTACTTTAATAGGCGAGTGTATCTTTCTCTGAGTTCATCCAGAAGCTTTCAACTTTGCAAAAATATTTTGGGTTGTCAGATTCACTAAACAATTAAGTTATAAATGAATTTTATAAAAGGCATAATATAAAAAAACCCTGCAAAATGCAGGGCTTTAAAAAAATAGAATCATTTTATCTTAAGAAAAGCATCTCACGATATTTTGGTAATTCCCAATATTCATCATCTACCAGGAGTTCCAGTTTATCTACATGATACCTTATTTTATCAAAATGACTTTTTACTTTATCGCAATAAGCAATTGCTTTCTCACGGGTATCTTCAAGTTTATTTGCACTTTTTCTTGCCTCGATCATTGCCTCTACACTGGAGCTGATGTTGGAAATATGGTTAGAGATGTTGATCGCAATGTGCTTTTGATTTGCATAGCCGCTTTCATCCATGCCCACATCTTTTAAGCCCTGGATATTCTGTATTAAAACATTTTGATATTTTATGGCTGCAGGAAGTATATATGTACTGGCTAAATCTCCAATGACTCTTGCTTCAATTTGAACCTTCTTTACGTAATTCTCAAGCATAATTTCATGCCTTGCTTCCAATTCGCCATGTGTATAGATATTATGATGTTCAAATAATTTTTTAGCTTTATCAGTAACAAAAGCATCTAACGCAAGCGGCGTTGTTTTTACATTCGGTAAACCTCTTTTTCCCGCTTCTTTTTCCCACTCATCGCTATAGTTATTACCTTCAAATAAAACATCTTTGCTTTCTACAATATATTTCTGAATTATTTGCATAATAGCAACCTCTTTCTTTTCACCGCTATCAATAAGCGCATCAACATCTACTTTAAACTGAGCAAGCGTTTCACCTAAGATGGTGTTTAAAACGGTCATGGGTTGTGCACAGTTTGTAGCAGAACCTACTGCTCTAAATTCAAATTTATTTCCTGTAAAAGCAAAAGGTGACGTGCGGTTTCTATCGGTATTATCCAGCAATAGTTCAGGAATACTTTTATGAATATCCAATTTTAATATGGCTTCGTCCTGTTCATCAAATTTGTCACCAACTCTTTTTTCAATTTGATTAAGTACATCAGTTAAATTTTTTCCGATAAATATTGAAATGATGGCAGGAGGCGCCTCATTAGCTCCCAACCTGTGATCGTTCCCTGCGGAAGCAATAGAAGCTCTTAAGAGATCCGCATTATCATGAACTGCTTTAATAGTGTTCACAAAAAATGTAAGGAACATTAAGTTCGTCTTTGGAGTTTTGCCGGGCGACAATAGATTTACGCCGGTATTAGTAGCCATACTCCAGTTATTGTGCTTGCCACTTCCATTAATTCCGGCAAATGGTTTTTCATGAAGCAATACCATAAGATTATGCCTTTTAGCCACACGGGTCATTACGTCCATTAGCAAAGTGTTATGATCCACTGCAAGAAAAAAATAAAAAAAAATAGGAGCACATTCGAACTGCGATGGTGCCACTTCATTGTGTCTTGTACG
>CBIGQT010000473.1:0-3169 GCA_966191655.1 uncultured Ginsengibacter sp. | reverse complement strand
GCAAAAGACAAATCTTTCAATGCAGAATTTAAAACAGATTTTGATGAAAGTATTGGAAAAATAAATATTGTTCCGCAAGATATAGGAAGGGTATTATTGAATTTATACAACAACGCATTTTATGCAGTAAATGAAAAAGCCAAACAACAACCTAACGGATATGAACCCACGATTTTAGTAAGCTCTAAAAAAATAAACAATAAAGTTGAACTAACAGTAAAGGATAATGGTAATGGTATTCCTCAAAAAGTAGTTGATAAAATATTCCAGCCCTTCTTTACCACTAAACCAACTGGGCAGGGCACAGGCTTAGGTTTGAGCTTGAGCTATGATATTATTAAGGCACATGGCGGAGAAATAAAAGTAGAGACGAAGGAAGGAGAAGGCACTACCTTTTCGATAATTTTAAGTAATAACATTTAACAAATGAACTTTAATCTTAGATTACTAGTCTCTTTAAAAATCAGGCTGATTTTTTTTATACTGTTATTATTTTCTTTTCACGCTAACTCACAACTAAGCACCGCCAACTTTACCCAATTCACAGAAAAAGATGGATTACCAGGTGTACAGGTAAATCGGGTTTTAATTGACAGTCTCGGTTATGTATGGACAGGTACGCTCAACGGGCTGGCACGCTATGATGGCTATGCCTTTAAAAGATATTATTTCAATCCTAATGATACCAACACACTCCATGGTCTTGAAATTTGGGCAATGTTTGAAGATCGAAAAAGGCAAATATGGATTAGCAGCGCTACATCTTTTTTAGATGTATATAACCCAATTGATCAAAAATTCCGGCAATATAAATTTAACGACCTGCTTCCCCGCTCAGGCGCAACCGGAATTAACATACGGGACATTTGCGAAGATGATAACGGAAGAATGTATTTTGGATTGGACTCGTATGACGGAGACTCTATTTCCGCCCCACTGTTGTATAAAAATGAGAACGAAGAAAATGTAAAGATCTTTCCTGTACCTGCTGATATGCACATGCAGAATATTTACAGGATAAAAAAAGATAATAGTGGTACTATTTGGATATTTAGCTGGAAGGGAATATTCAAGATTGATAAACAGGGAAAGCTATCCAGGTTTCAGTTGATTGATAAGGAGTTTAATGGCATTAATGATTATGGCGGCGATATGATTTTCGATAAACAAGGACACATGTGGATTATTTCACTACAATTGAAGCTATTTGATATTGACCTGGAAACTGCTACTTACAAAACCTGGTATTCAAAAGACCTTTACAGAACGAATGATTTCTATTGGCTTCCACGAAAAATTGTTTTTGATAAAGATGAGAACATCTGGATAGGCACTAATGGCGGTCTGCAGTTTTTTGATCGTGAGACCAGGCAATTCTCCATGTTTACAACCGGCGCCCAAAAAGAACTGGAACATACAGTAATTGATGATCTCAGTTTTGATAGTTTCGGAACACTTTGGATAGGTACTACTGCAGCAGGCCTGGTAAAATATGATGAAAAGACTTTACTAAAATCTTATTCTTATGGCAATGGCGATAAAACTTCACTTACTTCCGGATGGGCAAATAATATATATGAAGCCAGTGATGGCAAAATATGGATCACTACAGGCGGATCTGCCAGGACTTCAGGGATAAATATTCTTGATCCCCATACCGGCGATATCAGGAAAATAACCTATCCGCAGATTCAAAACAGGATTAATGGCATAACGTCAATTTGGGAAAATACTCCCGGTGAATATTACCTTGGAGGATGGAATGGTCATTATACATTTTCTGAGAAGACGCTTAAACTTAATGCTGTAAAACTTGCAGGATTACCTGAAAAGTCAATTATTAATTACCATTTAAAAGATAGCAAGGGAAATGAATGGCTCTGTACTACCAATGGCATATATAAAAAAGATAATGGAACTGACTCATATAAACATTATGATCTGAGCCTGTTAAATGGCAGCAATAGCACCAGCAATCTAACAACAAGAATGGTTGAAAGCAAAAAACACGGGTTGTGGATATTAACCGATAATGGATTGTTTTTATACAACCACACAACCAATAAAATTGAAAGGCATGGATATGATAAAAATGCAGGTGACATTTTTGTAACACAGGATATTAATTCACTGTACGAAGATGCGGATGGTATTGTTTGGGTAGGCACCTGGTCAGGGGGATTTAGTAAATATAATGTTGAAACAAAAAAGATAAAAACTTATACCCGAAATGAAGGCCTTCCTTCCATGAGTATCCAGGGAATATTGGCTGACGAAAAAAATAATACTTTATGGTTAAGTACGTTTGAAGGACTGAGCCGTTTTAATTTGAAGACTGAACAATTCAATAATTTTTCTATTGCAGATGGCATACAGGGGCAATTGTTTGCTGATGGTTCTCAACTGAAAACTTCCGGGGGGTTATTTGCATTTGGCGGATCAAATGGCATAACTATTTTTAATCCGGATGATGTAAACAAAAACTCAATTCCTCCCAAAGTATTTTTAACCGACCTGAAACTATTCAACAAATCAATCATACCGGGAGAAAATGCTATTCTAAAAAAACCTGTTTACGAAACAGATAAGATTACACTATCCTATAACCAAAACAATCTTTCAATTGAGTACCTGGCTTTACATTTTTCAAACCCGGCATTAAATAAGTATAGCTATAAACTGGAAAACTATGACAATGAATGGCGGGATGTCGGCAATCAGCGTGTGGCATTTTATCCGAATCTTCCGCCGGGTGAATATACATTTCATGTAAAAGCAGCCAATGATAAAGGAGTGTGGAATGAAAAGGGCGCCACTCTTTTGATAGTTGTTGAACAACCCTGGTGGAAAACAACCTGGGCTTATATTATTTACGGGTTACTGTTTATTGTGCTTGGCTTTGCTGTTAATCGTTATCTGCGTCGCAGACTGTTGCAAAAAGAACGGGAAAGAAGCAGGGCAAAGGAAATGGCACAGGCAAAAGAAATTGAAAAAGCATATAATGAATTGAAAGTAACCCAATCCCAATTGATTCAATCTGAGAAGATGGCTTCGCTTGGCGAGCTCACCGCAGGCATTGCACACGAAATTCAAAACCCGTTAAACTTCGTCAATAACTTTTCTGAAGTAAATACAGAATTGATTGATGAGCTAAATAAAGAAGCCAATA
>CBIGQT010000472.1:0-3186 GCA_966191655.1 uncultured Ginsengibacter sp. | reverse complement strand
CCGGCGCTTGTTTAGAAAGTTATCTGCCCTGATCAATTGAAAATAGTATGGATGAAGTAAAACTGAATTTGAATAAAAATGGCGCGGGTGATTTTTATATTCCCGGCGGTAAAGAGAAGATAGCCGAAATGACGATAAACGTTTCCGGAAATAATCTTACGGTTTATCATACCGAAGTGCTGCCAGAGGCTGAAGGCAAAGGGTTGGCAAAAAAATTATTAAATGCAATGGTTGATTATGCCCGCAACAATAATTTAATGGTAACTGCTCTTTGTCCCTTTGTTCGTGCAGAGTTTTTACGACATCCTGATGAATACAATGATATATGGAAAAATAAAAAAAATTAATATATGCACAGAAAAGAAGAAATAACGGTGATAGAAACGAAAGATATAATCATCGGAAATGCGGACGCTCCTGTTACTCTTACTGAATTTATAGATTATGAAAGTGAAAAATGTGTAAAGGCGCATGAACTGGTAAAAGAAATGATGGAGACTTTTAACGGAAAAGTAAATTTCAATTTCCGGCATTTTCCCTTAGTAAAGATTCACCAAAGGGCTCATAAAGCCGCTGAAGCCGCTATTGGCGCAGCACAGGAAGGAAAGCTTTTGGAGATGCATGAAATGCTTTTAAAAAATCGCAGGCACCTTGGAACCGTCACCCTGAAATTGTATGCAAGGGAAATTGGTGTTACCAATAAGTCATTTTTAAATGATTTGATCAATAGTAAATATGGATGGTTCGTGCAGGATGATTTAAAGTATGGAATTGATCTTGGTGTAAAAGATGTTCCGGCATTTTTTATTAACGGTGAAAAGCTCGAAGGCAATATAACTTCAAAATCATTAACAGAATTTATTAATGATGCATTAAAAAAGAAAAAGAAAATTAAAAAGGCTGCATAAAGTTTTTTTTGAAAATACCTATGGCTACACTTATTGCAACTGCTGAAGTTATTAATAACGGTAATGGCTACACGTCGAGTGTCACCATAAATCAACACGAGCTTTTAGTGGACGAGCCAATTGAAAAAGGGGGAGAAGACATGGGACCGGCTCCCGGCGATTATTTATGTGCAGCACTCGCTTCCTGTGAGGCAATTACTTTGCGTATGTAAGCAGGACGCAAGAAATGGAAGATTGAGCAAATAAAAGTGAAAGTAGATTTAATAAAGGGTGATCAGAATCCTCCTGTGTTTCATACTTTTATATGCGAACTAAGTTTTACCGGATATCTGGATGAGGAGCAACTCAAAAGATTGGAAGTTATTGCAAATTCATGCCCTCTTCATAAACTTCTTAGCCGGCCAAACAAAATTATTACAAAAATAAAACAAGACAATCCTTTATAGTTTTCAATAATGATTGATGCCAATAAATTTCATGCAAAAAAAATAGTTACTGCCGGTAAAAACCTGGAAGATGCAGGGAAAGCTTTAATCATGCTACATGGGCGCGGAGCCAATGCAAATGACATTCTTTCAATTGCCGCTTACTTAAATGTAAAAGATTTTGCATTGCTGGCGCCTGAAGCAACCAGCCATACCTGGTATCCTTATTCTTTTATGGCGCCGCCATCACACAATGAGCCGTGGCTATCTTCTTCATTACATTTATTAAAAGAATTGCTTGAAGATATAATGGCAAAAGGGATTACCGCTGAAAATACGTACTTCCTTGGTTTTTCACAAGGCGCTTGCTTAACACTCGAATTTGTAGCAAGAAATGCCGTAAAGTATGGAAAGGTTGTGGCTTTTTCAGGCGGTTTAATTGGTAATAAAATTAACCTGAAAAACTATACGGGCGATTTTAATAATACACCCATCTTTATCGGCAGCAGCAATCCCGATCCGCATGTTCCTGCAGAGAGAGTTCGTGAAACAACCAAAGTTTTAAAAGACATGCACGCAGTTGTTACACAAAAGATTTATAACGGTATGGGGCACACGATATCACAGGATGAAATAGATATGGCCAATAAACTCGTCTTTGCTTCATCACCTGTTTGATTAAAACCTCATAAAATTTTTTCTTTACAAAAATCTGTTTAACTTATTCTTCAATTTATGCAATCACCGCTTTACTAAGTATTGAAAAGCGAAATAAAAAATTGAATGAAATATTTAAAAGTTCTTTACGTGCAGGTGCTCATTGGCATTGCTGCAGGAGTTCTGGTGGGGTGGCTGTTTCCGTCTTTTGCGCCAACTGCAAAGATCATCAGTGATACTTTTATTAATATGATACGAATGGTAATTGCTCCTGTAATTTTTTTCACAATCGTTACAGGAATTGCAGGAGCCGGCGATATGAGGAAAGTGGGCAGAGTAGGAGGGAAGGCTATCATCTATTTCGAGATAGTTACTACGCTTGCCTTAATTATAGGCGTTATCACTGCCAACCTTGTTAAGCCCGGCGCAGGAGTAAATTTTTCCCATACAGAAAATACACAGGTTACTGAAATTGCTGCCCAGGCAAAAACTTTAAACTGGGGTGAATTTTTTTCGCATATTGTACCGGTTAATGTTGTTGACGCATTTGCAAAAGGAGATATTTTGCAGGTGCTGTTTTTCAGCATTTTATTTGCAATTGGTTTAAAATGGATGGGTGACGCCGGCCATAGTTTATTTGTAAGTTTTGAAAAAATAAACCAGGCGTTGTTCAATGTTTTAAAAATTATTATGAAGGTTAGCCCCTTAGGCGCCTTTGGTGGAATGGCTTATACCATCGGCAAGTTTGGCTTTGCAACACTGGCAGTGCTTGGTAAATTATTGCTTTCATTTTATATAACGAGTATCCTGTTTGTGTTTGTAATACTAAATCTTTTATGCAGGTATTATAAATTTAGTTTGTGGAAATTATTAGGATACATAAAAGAAGAAATTTTAATTGTGTTGGGTGCAAGCAGCAGTGAAGCGGTTTTGCCTTCGGTTATGAAAAAGCTTACTGATGCCGGTTGCGAAAAAGAGGTGGTTGGCCTGGTGATACCCGCGGGATATAGTTTTAATCTTGATGGCACAACTATTTATTTAAGTATGAGTGTTATTTTTCTTGCACAGGTTTTTCATATTGATCTTTCAATTGGTCAGCAACTAATTATCATCGGCATTTTGCTGCTGACCAGTAAAGGCGCTGCAGGCGTTACGGGCAGTGGGTTTATTGTGCTTGCCTCTACACTTGCTGCGCT
>CBIGQT010000471.1:0-3189 GCA_966191655.1 uncultured Ginsengibacter sp. | reverse complement strand
CGAGTCGTATGTGGTGGGATAAATAGCAGAAATGCATTGGTTATGCTTTGTAATGTTATTAAAAGCCTGAGTTTGCAAGCTTTGTATTAAGCTAAAGAATATGACTTTGTTCGTCTAACAAATCCTTGTAATCTTTTTGCGTATCAATATCAATTTGCCCGTTGGGGAAATATACTATTGATACATCAGCGATATCCTTAACTTATTTTAAATTTATGAGTTAAGAAATATAAAAGTGATGAATTTTAAAAAGAACACAATTATTTTAAATTGTTTCCTGGCGGGTATATCTGCAATTTTCTTCTTGGGATGTAAGAACAAGAATAATTATCCCGTACTTGATCATAATAAATTAGCAAGCGAATATTATCATGAAGATGCTCAATGGTATTTGGATAACATTCCTTTTTTTGAATGTTCTGATAAGCAAATAGAACAAGTGTATTATTATCGCTGGAAGCTTTATAAAGCACATATCCGCAATGTTGGCGAAAACAAATATGTGATCACAGAATTTATTAATCATGTTCCGTGGGACAGGGAGCCTTACTGTACCATAAACGCTGCAACCATGCATCATATTTATGAAGGACGCTGGCTTAAAGATAATCGTTACATGGACGGCTATATCAATTATATGTTTAGGGAGGGAGGCAACGACAGGAGGTATAGTGAAAGCGTTGCTGATGCGGCATATGCAAGATACCTGGTAAATGCTGATTCAAATTTTATTGAAATGCAACTGGATAGCATGCAACGAATGTATAACGAATGGAGCGATCATTGGGACTCTTCAAAAAATCTGTATTATATACCGGCAATGCCTGATGCTACTGAATATACTATTGCGTCTATAGATGCTTCGGGTGGTAAAGATGGCTTTGATGACGGAGAGGCATTCAGGCCAACTATTAATAGTTATATGTATGCAAATGCTTTGGCTATTTCACGCATAGCTGCAATGAAAGGAGATGCAGCTGCAAGCAGGGACTATTTGCAAAGAGCAAATACTTTAAAAGAAAATGTTGAACATGATTTATGGAACAATTCATTGCAACATTTTACTGATCGCTTTAAGGTTAATAATCAATATGTGCATTACTGGAATTTTATTCGTGGCCGCGAATTGGCAGGAATGATTCCGTGGTATTTCAATCTGCCCGCTGATACATCAAGTTATAATGCGGCATGGAAACATATAATGGATACAAGTCAACTCCTCGGTCAATTTGGTTTTCGTACTAACGAGCCTTCTTATCAATATTATTTTAAGCAATACGAATTCTTTGAGGGTAAACGCGGAAGCCAGTGGAACGGCCCGAGCTGGCCTTACCAGACGAGCCAGGTACTAACAGGCATGGCTAACTTTCTTAATAATTATAATCAGGATGTTATTACCACATCCGACTATTTAAAAGTATTACGCTTATTTACCAAACAACATTATTTGCCTGATGGAAAAATAGATCTTGTTGAAAATTACGACCCCAATAACGGCGGGCCAATTGTATATTTTTACTGGAGTAATCATTACAATCATTCATCATACAATAACCTTATAATTACAGGGCTTTGCGGTATCCGGCCTTCTGAAGGTGATACGCTGGTTATTAATCCGCTGGTTGATAATTCTATTGATTATTTCTGCCTGGATGACGTTCTTTACCATGGTCATAAACTAACGGTAGTATATGATAAAGATGGCAGCAAATACAATTTAGGAAAAGGCCTTACTGTATTTATAGATGGGAAAAAAACCTCTTTAATAAAGAATCAGGATAAGAGCGAAATTGTTGCAGGCGCTCCGGTTGTAAACAACACACCGAAACAATCCGTGAATTTTGCTTTGAATATTTTGCATAAGGGATATCCTTTACCATCCGCTTCTGTTAACACAATGCCTGATACTTCATTGTACCAGGCTATTGATGGGCGAATATGGTATTTTCCTGAAATTACGAACCGATGGACGACACTTGGTTCTACATCGAAAAATGATTGGTATGCACTTGACTTCGGGAAACCTTGTGAAATTTCAAGCATGAAGATTTACCTGTTTGCTGATGGGCAAACGTTTGTTCCTCCTGATAATTTCAATGTCGAATATCAAAACGGAAATCAGTGGCTTCCTGTAAAAGTAAAAGAGCAACAGCCGGTAAAACCTGTTGGCAATACAGTAAACGCAATTGTTTTTGATAAGATAACGGCAAACCGTATTCGAATAAATTTTAAGCATGCATTAAAAGCGGTGGCCGTGAGTGAAGTGGAGTGTTATTAGTGTCTTTTGCTTTTGATCCTAAAAAAAATTTAATAATTAACAGAATTATTAAAAATGTAATGGAGATAAATAAGGCGTGATTAAAAAACGTTTTTTAAAAAAATAATTTAAGGTTAACTAACGTTTTGTAATTTTCACCAAAGAAAAACCAGGATGAAGAAAACTAACGGCCTTATTTATTTGCTTGCTATTATAAAATTTGTTCTTCCTTATTTATTGCAAAACAGTTATTACGAGCCACATCGTGATGAGTTTTTATATCTTGCCCAGGGACATCACCTCGCATGGGGGTTTGTGGAAGTGCCTCCAATGCTTTCCATTTTTGCATGGCTTACTCATTTGTTTGGTGATGGAATGTTCTGGATAAAATTCTGGCCGAACATGTTTGGTGTTCTCACTTTTATGGTGAGTGCCAAAATTATTCAAAAACTGGGTGGCGGCCTGTTCGCCATTTTTCTTGTATTTCTCCCCTTTGTTTTCGGTGTTTACCTGCGGCTTTTCTTTTTATTTCAACCCAATACCCCCGAAGTATTTTTCTGGACAATGATTGCGTATAGTGTTCTCCGTTATATTCAATCAGAAAAAAATAAATACCTCTATTTTCTTGGCGTCAGTATAGGCCTCGGTATGCTCAGCAAATATTCGGTTGCCATTTTTACAGTGAGTATTTTATTAGGCTTATTGTTCACACGGCAAAGAAAAATATTCGCCAACAAACATCTGTATTATGCAGGACTTATTGCATTGCTCATTTTTCTTCCACCAATTTTATGGGAATACAATCATCATTTCCCTATTGTTGTTCACATGAAAGAACTTACACGAACACAGTTACAATATGTGAGCCCCAAAAGCTTTTTAATTGACCAGCTTTTAATGAATCTGCCCTGCGTCTTCATCTTGCTGGCCGG
>CBIGQT010000470.1:0-3190 GCA_966191655.1 uncultured Ginsengibacter sp. | reverse complement strand
TTGTTAATTAATTAGTTCCTTCCCTTGTAAGGAGTGTTTTTTATATAATTATCAAAATATTAACTTCCCCGATTTTTGTAATGTTTTTTTTTAAATCATTTTTGGTTAAAATCGCTTAATTTCGCAGCTCTTTATGATGAAATTTGCAGTCTTTTTATTTTTGCCTCTTTTGATGTCAGTCGGTTGTTCTACACAATTTAATAAAGTGCTCAAAAGCAAAGATTTTGATTATAAGCTTAAGAAAGCAGATGAATACTATGCTAACAAAAAATATAAGAATGCTGAAGAGTTATATGTAGAATTATTTTCAGTTTTTAAAGGCACAGAAAAATTTGAGGAGCTATATTATAAATATGCATATTGTTCATTCTATCAAAAGAACTACCCGGATGCTGAAAATCTGTTTAAAGGTTTTCTAGAAGTATTTCCCAACAGTGACAAAGCAGAAGAAGTGGCCTATATGCACGCATATACTTTTTATTTACAATCACCGAGAGCAGAGCTCGACCAGATAAATACAAATAAGGCTATTGGAATGATGCAGTCATTTATAGGGACACATCCTAACTCTGAAAGGATAAAAGATGCGAATGAAATTATTGCTAAGTGCAGGAGTAAGCTTGAATTCAAGGAGTACAAAGCTGCGCAATTATATTATGATCTCCAGCAATACCGTGCAGCCGGCATTTCATTTACTAATTTATTGAACAGTTATCCTGAATCGGGCAAAGGAGATGATTATATGTACATGGCTGTTAAATCTTATTACCAGTTTGCGAAATTGAGTATACCCGATAAACAGGAAGAACGTTATCAAAAAGTATCTGCCGAATATTTTGATTTTGCGGACAGGTACCCTGATAGTAAATTATTGAAAGAAGCTGAAAATTATAAAAACCTTAGTTTGAATAACATTAAAAAATTAGAAAATGAGTAAATTAAGACGCCAGCAAAGCGCTAACACCAGTAATGTTGTAGAAACAAAAAACCTCACTGATGTAAAGGCAAAAACGGGAAACTTATATGAATCAATTGCTGTAATAGCAAAACGGGCAAACCAAATTAATATTTCTATTAAAGAAGAACTTCACAATAAATTGGAGGAATTTGCCAGTCATACGGATAGTCTTGAAGAAATTCACGAGAATAAAGAACAAATAGAAATTTCTAAGGCATACGAAAGAATGCCAAATCCTGCGCTTCTTGCTACGACGGAATTCATGGAAGACAAAATTTACTATCGCAGGAACGAGGACAATAATCTCTTCGATTAATCGCTCTGGTTCATATTAGTATGATTTTATGTTAATCTTTGGATAAGAAACGATAATTTTAATGGCGGTATAAGACCGCCATTTTTAATTATTATAGCTTTATAAATTACGCTGCTTTATTTTTCAAGAATGATACCGGAATATTTAAATAAAATGAACTCTGAAATTTTAAAAGGGAAAAAAATATTGCTGTGTATAACAGGAAGTATTGCTGCTTATAAATCGATATTCCTGCTACGGCTGCTGATTAAAAATGCTGCTGAGGTGAAGGTAATCATGACAAAGTCCGCAACCGATTTTGTTTCGCCATTAACCCTTTCTACCTTGTCAAAAAACAAAGTACTTTTGGAGCTTTTCGATGATGAAACCTGGGCAAATCATGTAATGTTAGGTCGGTGGGCGGATCTAATGTTGATTGCACCAGCGTCATGCAATACTTTAGCAAAAATGTCAAATGGTATTTGTGATAATTTGTTATTAGCTACTTATCTTTCCGCCATTTGTCCTGTTTTAATTGCACCTGCTATGGATGAAGATATGTGGCACCATCCGGTAACACAAAAAAATATTGAGATCTTAAAGCAAAACGGAAATAGATTATTGCCGGTAAATAAAGGAGAACTGGCCAGTGGGTTAAATGGCGAAGGGCGCATGGCAGAACCGGAAGAAATTATACGTTATCTGGAATTTTTTTTTTCAAAAGAAATAAGTTTAAAGGGCCTTAGAGCATTGGTTACTGCCGGGCCAACTTATGAAGCGATTGATCCGGTAAGATATATTGGAAACCGATCGACAGGCACCATGGGGATTGCTTTGGCAGAAGAATTAAATGCAAGAGGCGCTTATGTACATCTCGTTATTGGACCTTCAGAAGCCCATATCTCAACTAATATAGAAACTACAAAAGTTAGTTCGGCCAGTGAAATGTATGAAGTAAGTTTAAAATATATCAGCGATTGTGATATTATAATAATGGCTGCAGCCGTTTCAGATTATTCACCTGAAAATCCCGCAAAAGAAAAAATTAAAAAAGATGATGATTTTTTGACGTTGAGGCTAACTAAGACAAAAGACATATTATCAGCGGCAGGTAAATTAAAAACCGGGCATCAAACACTGGTTGGATTCGCTTTGGAGACAAATAATGAAAGAGAGAATGCATTGAAAAAACTTGCAAAAAAAAATGCAGATATCATTGTTCTGAACTCTTTAAATGATGAAGGAGCCGGCTTTGGAAAAAGCACTAACAAAATTATTATTTTTGATAAAAAAGGTAATGAATACAATTTTGATATGAAATCAAAAATTGATGTCGCTAAAGATATTATAAATACCATTATTAATTATAGAAATGTATAGAGCACTCCTTTTTTTATTTTTGTTTTTTTCAACATCTGTTGTATACTCACAAGAACTTAGGGCAAGGGTAAATGTTATTAGTAATCGCGTATCCCCGGGAGGTGTTGACAAAAAAGTATTTCAGACTTTACAAACTGCCCTTACTAATTTTGTGAACAATAGTAAATGGACTTCCGATAACTTTGCCCAGCAGGAAAAGATTGATTGTAGTTTTCTGTTAAATCTTGAATCTACTGATGACCCCAATATTTATAAAGCTTCTCTGACAATTCAATCTGCCAGGCCCATTTTTAATTCATCCTATTCTTCCCCAATAATTAATTTTCAGGATAATGACGTAGTATTTAAATATGCTGAGTTTCAACAGTTGGAATTTAACGATGCCAGGGTTTCCGGAACAGATCCTTTGGTTTCCAATCTAACGGCCATATTTGCTTATTACATAGATATCATCATAGGCATGGATTATGATTCATTTTCACCAAGGGGAGGAAATCCGTTTTTTCAAAAAGCAAAAAATATTGTAAATAATGCACCGGAAGGCAAAGCTATTTCCG
>CBIGQT010000469.1:0-3197 GCA_966191655.1 uncultured Ginsengibacter sp. | reverse complement strand
TTAAAGTTTTTCCATCTCGTGCCTGTATATTCTGCTGATCGGTAATTCATGTTATTTTTTTGAAGTTAGCGCTACTTTAATGCCCAGCCCAATTAAAATAAGACCGGTAACTTTCTCCTGTACCCGCCAGAATCTTTGATTATTTTTTATAAAATTACCTGTCTTGCCAAGTAGGTAAGCAACTATTATTAAAACTAATGTTCCCTGCACTGCAAACCACAAACCAAGAGAAAAAAGTTGTACTTTATAAAGTGAAGAATCAATTCGTATAAACTGTGGCAGAAACGATAAAAAGAATAATGCCACTTTGGGATTAAGTGAATTAGTAATAATTCCCTGCTTTAATAATTTCCATTTATCAACTTTTGGCAGCGTGGTGAGTTCTTTATTAAAATTTGATTTGGTTGTAAAAGCTTTTATGCCGAGATAAATTAAATACGCAGCTCCCACATATTTAATAAGCTCAAAAAGAAATGCAGATTTCATAATAATTATTGATAGCCCAAATACAGCAGCCGTAATATGTACGAAGCAGCCGAGGAAAACACCCACCGCCGAAATTATTCCTGCTTTAATGCCCTGAGATATACTTCTTGAAGCAACATATATCATATCATTTCCCGGTGTAAGATTTAGCAATAGCGAAGCAATAAAAAATAAATACAGGTTTTGAATGTGGAACATACAAAGCTTTTATAAAGACCTAAAATTAAAATTTTAAAAAAGTATTTAAACGTTTTGTTTTCTAAATCTAAATTGAGATTAAGAAGAGCCAGGTAAATAAGCAGGTATGCTTGTTAAGAAAAACTACAAAGACATTTTAATTAAATTAAGGTTGTTTAAAGTTAGCACTAAGAATGGCTGCGTGTAACCCTTCCAGTTAGGCTGTACTTACCGGCAAACTAAAATAAAATGTGCTGCCTAAACCGGGTTCACTCTTCACCCACATCTCTCCGTGATGCTGTTTTATAATTCCAATGGCAATATATAGTCCCAATCCTAAGCCTGGACGGCTCACTCCATTAGTGTTGTTAACCCGATAAAATTTTTCGAATATCTTCTCCTGCTGATCTTTCGCAATCCCGGTACCAAAATCCTCTACGGAACATACAGCGGTTTGGCCTTTTTCTTCCAGGCTCACAATAATACTATCAGAGTCCGGGCAATGATCCATAGCATTATGAAGCAGGTTGCTAAGTACCTGGGCGATTCTCGCCCTGTCTCCGTAAATGCTTAATGGGGCATTTTTTCTCAGGGAAATTTTAAAAGACGGTATCCCATATCCTGTTTCATACACCATTTCGGATACCAGGTCATTCAATTTGAAAATATGTTTATGACAAATAAGCCTGCCGCTTTCGATAGCTGCAGCATCCATCAGTTCATTCATCTGGGTGGTCAGGCTGTCGGTTCGCTGTTCGGCTTTTGCAACTATATTTTCCTTTACCACTTCTTCTTTGCTCCCTAAACCGTTAGTGTTAGTTACGGGCACAATTGCGGGTTTTGGAATTGCATAATTTGCCAGGTCATCATCCACCGGACCTGAAGTATTCTCCTGCGATTTATTCAGCTCTAAAGGAACGTGATTGGGCACCTCATTCATTTTCCATCCTGTCTCCTGCTTATTGTTTAATATTTTACCATTTGTTCCGGGTACTGCATTGTTGTCGCCCGTCGTCGGCTCTATCATTGGTACAGCATGGCCGTTAACACCACTTATGACCTCGGTGGCTGTAGCCCCGTTTGCTTTGCCTGCCCTGTAAATTGCCGCCAGTATAAGATCGTTTACATTATCTTTTGGTGGGTTGTGAGCAGATGTATCTTCTTCTACCGCAGATGCCTTTGCGGATACAGCGGGCAGCTTTTTCATTTTCTTATTCACTGCTCTTATAGTGAATATGAAAATTCCTGCAATCAGTAATATGACTCCCGCCAATAAAAGTAAGGTCAGGTTCCTGGCCTTCATCTCACTTTCATAAATATGGTTCAGCCCTGCCTGCACCTGCTGCTGCGAAACGAGGTATAGGTTACGCAATACTTTTATTCCGCCGGATGTTGCAGCCCACCATTGCGGAGCAGTATAGGCACTGTCAAATTGATGATGTACTACAATATAATCCAGGCAATCAAAAGCAGGTTGTAATGAATCCTCATTCTCTTTATCATTATACATTTCTACCAGCGGGGTCGGAGCCTTCGTTAAAAATTCGGCTTCATAGTTTTTGAGCGTACGCCAGGCGTTGCCGGCGGTTAAAACTATAGCCGGTGTATCATGGGCGGTACGTAAGGATACATAAATTTTATTTCGCGTCATGGCCAGCCATGTCTCCATCTCAAAAAGCAACTTTTGCGATTCAACTGCCGCATTTAAAGGCTGCAGCATGACCTTATTAGATGGGGCAATAGTATGGATGGTGTTTAATTGCCAAATGGCGTCATAATAAAAATTCATTATGCTCTGAACATCAATTCCTGCCTCACCTTCCAGCGAAGCCCTGGCAGAGACGAGCCCGTTACGAAGCGTATATTTTAGAAAATTGGTGAGAGAAGTGTCCCCGCTTTTTTCCAGTTTGTGTATCCATCTGTCTGTGCTGATCCTTTGAATAACCAAATCGCTGTAACGTCCCTTATTCAAAGCAAACTCCAGGCTATATTCCGCCTCAGCCCCCAGTTCGCTCATTAAAGATGCCAAATCACCGAATTCCTGAATGTGACTGCTATAACCTGACAAAAGTGATATCCTGTTTTCTTTTTCTAAATACAATTGCCCTGGTACATACAACAATGCCAACAACGGGATGATGCCTGTTAACAGCAACAGATAGGTAAGGGACAATTTTCTAAAAGAAAACTTCATAATAAGATAATCTGTTCGGTGAAGCAATAATCCTGGGTGTGTTTCTTCGGCTGGACAAAACTCTCGTCAAATTCGTAACTGCTTTATAAAAATTAACAGCGCCCGGCATCATTTGTCTTCCAGATAACGAAAAAAATGTGATTTAATTTTGAATATGGTTGTTTTTGAGCATAATTGTGGCCACATGAACGGGCTAAGGGATTATTCCTGCTCTTTCAAAACAGAAGGTTATTTAAATTTGGGGAGACCCGACAAGCAAGTTTTCTCTAAAGAGGGTTAACATCCTAAGCTGTTATTTCCATCGTTTTGAAATTCGCTGACGATTAACGATTTTTACAAC
>CBIGQT010000468.1:0-3198 GCA_966191655.1 uncultured Ginsengibacter sp. | reverse complement strand
AAAAGAAAAAAAAGCAAAAAAAATCCCCCGAAACGGGGGATAGATTTAAAATAAATTACTGCAATTCAAGCCGCCATTTTTTCTTTCTTCCTTTTCATTTGCATTATAACCGAATCAAGTGCAATGTCAAAGCTTTCTTCAAATGATTTAGAAGAATGTTTTACAAAAAAATCATGTCTCGGCACATGAACTTTAATTTCGGCGATCTTGTCTTTAATATTGTGAACTACATTATCCAGTTTAAGAAAAACATCTACTTTGGTAATTCGCTCATGGAACTGCCCAAGTTTTGAGAGTTTTTTTTCAACATAAGAGACCAATTTTGTGTCTGCTTCAAAATGCAGAGATTGAATGTTAACGTTCATAGAAATCATAAATTTAAACAGTGAACAATAAAAATAATTTGGATTAAATTTAAAAGGGTGTAGCAATAAACAATTTTGAGGTGGGTCATAAAAACTGTTTGAATGAAGTTACGTTCCAGAATGCACTTTTCAAAGAAAAATTTAATATTTATTTAATTCTCATTCCGGAAATTTTTCAAGATTTAGGATGAGCCTGTTTATGAACTTCTTTTAATTTCTCAATTGAATTATGGGTATAAATTTGTGTAGAGGCAAGGCTTGCGTGACCCAGTAATTCTTTTATCGCATTGATATCAGCGCCATTGCCAGTTAAATGTGTTGCAAAAGTGTGCCTCAGCACATGTGGACTTTTTCTTTCATTAGTAGAAACATTTCCGAGATATTTTTTAACAACATTGTAAACATATTTGGGATAGAGCTTTTTGCCTTTTTTATTTATAAGTAAAAAATCCTTTTGGGATTTATCAGTTAAAAAATCCTTTTTAGATATATATATGTCTAATTCGTTGAGCAATAAATTGTTTACAGGAATTATCCTTTCTTTATTCCCCTTTCCCAATACTTTAATAGTGCCTTTGCTTTTATCTATATGAGATTCCTTTATATTAATAAGTTCACTAAGCCTTATACCGGTTTGATAAAAAATCAGCAGCAAAAGCCGGTTTGTTTTTCCTTCCCAGGTGTCTGGAAATTCAATATAATTAAACAAGGTTTGAATGTCTTTTTGTTCAACAAAAGATGGAAGTCGCCTGCTTATTTTCAATGAAACAATAGCAGATAGAGGATTAACCGCTACTTTGCTCATTTTAAGCTGGTATTTAAAAAATGATTTAAGGGTAGATATTTTCCGGTTAATTGTTTTTGAAGTGATCTTATCTTCCTTTAAGGATGCGAGCCATGAACGCACCACTGACGGAGAAATTTCGGCCAGGCTTAAAGAATTATATTGTACAGCAACAAAATCAAAAAATCCTGTAAGATCATTTTCGTAAGAAATAATAGTATGCCTTGAATATCGCTTCTGAAAAGTGAGATAGTTAAGAAATTCCCGGATGGGATAAGCTTCAGGTATAGGCATAAAAAAACGGTAGCTGTAAAGTTAATAAACTCAGGCTATCCGTAAGAAGATATAAATAAAAGATATTCTATGCTTCTATTTTGCCGCTGGCAATTTGCTGTTTGTAAACTGCTTTTAAAACCTCTCCACGCCTTTTTACCGAAGGCTTGGTAAAAGACTGGCGCTCACGAAGCTGCAACAATGTGCGGCTTTTCTCAAATTTTTTCTTGTACTTTTTGAGCGCTTTATCAATATTTTCGCAATCTTTTGAATCAATAATGAGCATAAAATTTCTTCTTTTTATTTTTTTAGGAATGCGAAGATAAAGTAAATTTTTAAATTTAGAAATCATAAGGCAAAACTTATACAAAATCAATAATTATGTTTACAGGTATTATTGAAGCATTTGGAACTATACAGAAAGTTTCTGAAGAGCACACAAATAAGACATTTTGGATTAGCAGCTCTATTTCTTCACTTTTAAAAATAGATGAAAGCCTGTCTCACAATGGGGTTTGTCTTACTATTGAAGAGATTGAGAATAATATGCACCGGGTAACCGCTATTAAAGAAACTTTAGATAAAACAAATTTACAAAGCTGGAAACAAGGAGATATAGTAAACCTTGAACGCTCTATGCAAATGAATGGCCGCATTGACGGCCACATTGTTCAGGGACATATAGATGGAATTGGGAAATGTATTTCAAAAAAAGATTTAGAAGGAAGTTTTGAATTTACTTTCAGTTTTGATGAAGACAACGGAGAGTTAATAATTGAAAAGGGATCAATATGTGTAAACGGTGTGAGCCTTACCGCATTTAATGTTAGCCGAAATACTTTTACTGTGGCCATAATTCCTTATACATTTGAGCATACCAATTTTAAAAATATTAAAGAATGCGATATAGTAAATTTAGAATTTGATATGTTGGGAAAATATATAGCACGCATTATGAAAATTAATGCGAATGAATTGTAAATTACTTCTTAAATAAAATCCGTTAGTACGAAAATATTATCCCAATCCTATTTCCCAATGCCGCGGGGGAATTTCAACGTCAGTAAACCCTTTACCCATTAAACGATCTTTAAATTCTAATTGCACATCATAATCACCGTGAACTAAAAATAATTTCTTCACCTGCTTTGGATCCTGGCAGGCAAGCCACTGGCTTAAATCGTTATAATCACCATGTGCACTCATGCTTTGTATTTCCCCAATCTCTGCATTCACTTCGTGGGTTACTCCAAATATGCCAACCATTTTTGGATGCAGCTTTAATCTTCCCCCCAGTGAATGCGGCTCGCAATAACCGGAAAATAAAATTGAATTGCGGCTATTCTCAATATTATTACTGATATGATGTTTCACCCTTCCGGCATCAGCCATGCCGCTTGCAGAAATAATAACGCAGGGTTCATCTAAATAATTAAGCGATTTACTTTCTTCGACACTTTTAGTAAAATGCAATCCTTTAAATCCAAAGGGATCTTCATCATTCTGCAATATTTTTTGAATACGATTATTAAAATATTGAGGGTAGCTTTTAATAACATTCGTGGCCTCAAGGCTCAAAGGGCTGTCAACAAAATATTTCACATCGGGTAACCTGTTTTCATTTTCAAGTTGGTTGAGTTCAAACAAAATTTCCTGTGTACGCCCAACACTAAATGCCGGAATGATCAGCTTTCCTTTTTTTTGCAGGCATGTTTTGGTTATCCATTGCAAAAGCAATTCGCCTGTTCCTGTTACCTCGTTGTGTATTTTATTACC
>CBIGQT010000467.1:0-3205 GCA_966191655.1 uncultured Ginsengibacter sp. | reverse complement strand
AGATCCCGTTAGCTTCAGCAGTGGCTTTAGCTAACTCGTTACTACTTTTTTGATTTTTTTCGTCTGCCATAATAATTAAGTTTTAAAGGTTAAAAAATATTTTTAAATACAATCACCTAAGGAGTTCTTTGAACAATAGTCAATAAGCATCACTCAAATAATCAACACTCAACATTCAATAATGATTACTCAAGTATTGCTCAATGCAAATGCATTCACATCATAGGCATCATAATTAATGTTTGTATTTGTAATGATGTCATGATAATCAAAACCCTGGAGCCTGTAAGTACCATCTGTAGCTAAAGCTAATACATGAAGGTTTTCTGAAAAAGCTGCCTGGCCTATACATCCGTTAAGCAAATCGAGCACCGTAAAATCTTCACCAAATAATCCTGCTGCTAATATAAACCCGCCAATACTTGATAACACATAGCCTGCGGGGTTAATACCCGTAGGCTGGCTGCCATTGCCTTTTACAATACCAAAAGTGAACCTGGCAAAATTGCGTGGGTGCGATGCCTCAAAGCTTATATGAATATGCTGCGCTGTATCACTATAATGTATAAACCCGCAAGGCCCGCTTAAATCGCCTGTTTCTTTTAACTGGGCATCGTGTATATCGCCTGTGCAGGCTGCATTATCTATGCGCACATTCATTTTATATGAATCTGCTTTTGTATTATTTCCTGAGTTAATATTCAAATAATTATTAGGAGCATCCTGACTATTACCTATTGTGCTATACTCGGAGATTTGGTAGGTTGGCTTAGCAACCGGCACTACTACAAACGCATTACCTACTTTTTTTAGTAATTCCAGTTCAAATTTGTAAACACCATCTGTAAGTGAGTGACTGTCTATAGAGGCACTGTCGAAAAATATATCCGTCCATTCAGGGCTTCGGCCCGGATCTAATACGGGATCCTGGAGAGATGATACCGGCTCCGCAGTTACATCATGATGTGGAATACGATATGCAGGATCAATATTACTGCCCTCGTTGCCTAATGAACAGTAGTGTGTTTCGTAATGAGTAGTAGATATTTTAACAAGATAAGGGCGGGAAACATTGCCTGTAATAAAATTAGTGCTTCCGGCAACCGGGTTTTGAGCAGCATTTGCCACCATTGTTGTTTTCCAGCGGTAATGTGTTACCCCGGCAGCAAAGATGTTAGCTCCGCAAAAAAGCTTTAAGGCTAATCCGCTTCCAAAAGGGCTTATCTTTTGTCCTTCTATAATATCAGTACATCCGCCGTTGTTTAGTGTAGCGCCTTGTAAAGTAATAGTGCTGAAAGCATTTTGTTCAATATGTAGTGCAGAAGCGGATTGCCCTATAGAGCGAAACCACACGGCATCTGCAGGGCCATCAAGGCCACAATCGCATGGGTTTACCCTACTGTCGGTAACGCGGATGTTAATATCAGTACCGCAGGCATAGTTCCACCAGGTATTACAAGGTATAGGTGGTCGGTAAACAGTTACCCAGTGGTTGTTTATCCACACTTCTACCCATATATAAATATTAAGCGGACCATCTTCTGTAAGGGTGTTCTCCCACATTTCAAAATGGCCGTTACAATCTGTATATACAATAGTTTCTTCATCGCAGGTATAAATGTAGGGCCAATAGACAGGCCATAAGCATAAATATGGATAAAGAATTTCATGATAATTAACTAAAGCCTTGCGAATAGCAGATACATCTCCTGATGTTACTGCGCTTAAAACATTATCCTGCAAGGGCGGCAAGGGTTGTACTTTTGCAGTTTCCTGTAAATGGTTATTTTTATTAAACGACCTTAGCGCTACATTTCTTTTTAGATGGCTTACAGGCCCAATAGGATCGGGGATAGGAGGGGCAATAATAACCTCATGAATATGTTTAAACTTTTCTCCTATTTCATTAATAACCCAATCGGGTATTCTGCGTTTGTAGATTGGTAAATGAGGCCAAATTAACTCTGTTTCTACCTCGCATATATGCACCCGTGCATTACACACAGGCTGGTTGCGCACCTGCCCATCAATGTAGAAGTTTTTATTTACATGGCCGGTAATAAGGCAGTTGTACCAAAACCAGGGACGTTGTAATATTGCATCGGGAATTTTATTTACATCTATAAAATTGCCCGATAAATTTTTTACCGCTTCATAAGCACCGGCTTTCATAAGCATTCGCTCATTGGCTTTATCTGCAATTTCTTTTGGTATTGGCTGGGCAATATAAACCTTACTGTCTCCGCTTACTACAATTCTGTCGGATGTAAGCTTAGCTTCTTTTCCATCGAATGGGGCAGATTCAACAATGTTACCATTGTCGTCAACTACATAAGCATTGAGCTTGGCGTCTTTTCCCGGGTCTTGAAGCAGGCGCACCGTTACGGCCGGTTGACTTTCTTTTTTTGCCATAAAATTTGTTTTTCTTTTTATTTAATTTATTGCCTACTCTATTAATGGATTTTCGGCTTACTCCTTTTTTTTGCTTTATTATTGAAGCACGATCTGATTATTTTCTATTTAAATTCTGTTCAGTAATTCTTAATGTATCTCCTTTTTTTACGAATCGTACTCCCTGCTTTCAATTCCTTTTCCAGCGTCAATATCTGTTTGCGTAATGTCAGGCTTATCTTCAAATCTTTTCATTGACCTGCCCATCCGGATAGTACCTTTTGCATGTAATACTGTTACATTGTTATCATCTGCGTGTGTAGAATCCATTTGCATCGATATCACATAATACCTGGTGCTACATGAAAAGTCAACATGGAGATGAGTGATTCCATGAGTGGCAGGATCAATATTTGTCCAGTTGTAAAAAAAATTGATTGATACACTAAGAAACTTTTTTTATATGCATTTACTTTAAGATTTTATCATTAGCTAAAATCCTAAAACAAAAATATTATTACAAACTGCCTTGATCAAGCTATTTTTCGTGAAGTCATTTCACGTACAGGTGTTTTTTAGTAAATGGCGCAAATAAGGAGAAATCCGGTGAGGGATAGAGATAGAGAAGTTGTCTTTAATGTAAAGAAGTTTTTCATTTTCATCAATGTGAGAAAAATGATCTTTGTTGAGCAGGTAAAATTTATTCAGGCGGATGAAATTATCGTCGGGTAATAATAGAAGCAATTCTTTAAGTGTGCAATGACGGCTCATCCATTTTTTTTCTTTTCCGCACTTTATTAAAGATTTTGCATAA
>CBIGQT010000466.1:0-3211 GCA_966191655.1 uncultured Ginsengibacter sp. | reverse complement strand
ATCTTGCTCTTGGGCAGCATGCCCTTGATGGCCTCTTCCAGGATCTTCTCCGGTTTGCGGGTCAGCAGGCGCGTGAACGACTCCTCGCGCAGGCCGCCCGGAAAGCCCGTGTACCGGCGATACACCTTTTTCTGGCTCTTCAGCCCGGTGTTTAATGTGCCGTCATATCTTCTCATTTCACGGTAGAATGGCGGCTGGTCATACACGCCGGCAGCGGCTTTCAGAATAATATCTTTTTTCCAGTGGGGCTTATAGCTTACCTGTGCACGGGGGCTTACAATAAATTCGCCATTTAATGAATTATAGTTAAAGCGGATTCCGGCCTGCAAGGTTACATCTCTAACGGAATCGCCTAAACGAATATTATCCTGCAGGTAACCGCTATATTTATTAATGGAAAGATCTGCAGAAGATTTTAATACGTTGCTCAGGTTAAGCACATTGGGATCAAAAGGCAATGAATATCCTGCGCTGTCATTGTATTCCCATTCGTTAAGCTTATCATGGATAATAGTATGATCAAATGCTGCACCCCATTGTATAAAATGTTTTCCTTTGTCAAAGGTTCCTTTATGGCTTATATTATAATCATCAATATGTAGCGCATTGCGTGCATAGTTTTGATACACGCCGGCGCCAAGCGGATTAACTATTTGCCCATAGCTTGAACTCGTTTTATCAAAATCTCTTTCACCAAAAAGATAGGCGCCTGTGATGTCAAAATTTTCATTTTCATTATCGCCATAGTGGCTTGCCATCCATTTTAATCTAACCCGTTTATTTATTATTTGATTTAGAGTTATACCAACAAGATTATTATTGTAAATATCTCTTTCCTGTCCATCGAAAAATATATTAAGAGCAAGATCGGCTGTAAACAAAGGAGAGAAAACGGCAGTAGATTTTTGCGCTGATTCCGGTATGAATGTAAATTTGGAGCCGGAGAAAATTCCCAGCAAGTCAAGTTGTAATTTTTGTGACAGTTTATAAGAAATAAGCGCCTGCAGGTCCGATGCTGTTGGGGCATAAATACCCGTTACTTCCTGGCTGCTTAATAAACTTTTATTTGTTTTACTGCGAACTCCAAATAACCAGGTAAGCCTTTGATTTTTAGAAGCGCCTTCAAAATTAAATCCCTGTTCCAAAAGACTAACGTAAGCCGAGCCACCGAATGAAACAGGCTTCTTGTATTGAATATCGAGTACGCTGCTCATTTTATCTCCATACTTTGACTGGAATCCGCCGGTATAAAAGTTAATATTTTTTGTAAGCTCAGGATTTATAAAACTTAAGCCTTCCTGTTGCGCATTACTTACGAGAAAGGGTCGGTAAATCTCAAAATCATTAATATAGATAAGATTTTCATCGTAGTTGCCGCCACGAACTGAATACTGCGAGGTAAGCTCATTATTACTTCCTACAAGTGTTTTTATAAGTGCTTCAACGCCTCCAGTGGTACTTGGTAAAGCGCTTGCGTTCTTCGGGTTTATTTTTATTAGGCCTGTTTCTGTTCTTTCTTTCTGATCATTTATAATAACTGTTTCCAGCGTTTTACTATTTCGTTCAAGCTTTACCGTTAGTTGCTCTTCTTCATTTTCACTTAAGTAAAAATTTTTTTGTTCATCCCTGTAGCCTGTAAAAGAAAATATCAGCGCAAATGCTTTTTCAGCCGGAACTTTTATCCGGTACGTTCCCGAATCGGATGTAACGATGCCGTTTTGTTTTCCCAGTATAGTTATGCTGACACCGGGCAGGGGATTCTCATTTTCATCAATTACTTTCCCCGACACATAAGCAGTTTTCTTTTGTGAAAACCCTGGAATCGTTATGAGTACAAGGATAAGGAAAGCAGCTATTCTCATAAAGTGAAGATAATATTTTATACATTATATTATGTTTCCGTTCCGTTTCAATTTTATTATTTTTGAAAAATGAGAAAGAGATATATAATTTTTTTATTTTTTATTTCATTACTACCTGTTGACTGTTCTATGCAACAGGAGCACAAAGATGAAAAAATAGGTAATGAAAAAATGCCGGTCCTGAAAAATCCTTTTAACAAGCTATGTCAGTATTGGGAAGTTACTGATGCCGAAGGTCCAACCTACAGGGATCTTTATGATGAGCAACAGGAAGGAGTTAAAAATTATCCTGGCATTATATTTATGACAGATTCTACTTTTCTTGAAAATCCAAAAGCTGAAATGCGTTACGGAAAATTTGTGTATAAAGGTAAAGAGATTGATGCGCAATTTGATGATGGTAAAAAAGCGGTTTATACCATTCAAAATATAGATGGCGATACCATGCAGGTTAAAAGGGTTGAAAAAGATCATACCTCCATTTTATATCTAAAAGGTGACCGGGTATTTTGGCCCGATGCTTCATTAAATCCATTTAATAAAATAAACAGTCAATGGAGAATAAAACCATCCAAATCTGAAAGCCCGGAACAACTAACTGAAAGGCTTAAAGGCTGTGTTCAGTTTTATGAATATCTTTTTATAGGCAATGGTGACAGTGATAATAATGATATTAATTTTATTGGATTGCCCACCTGTTTTAAATGGTACCAGGGTGGTATTCTAGTGCAGTCTGAAAAAAATCTTGATAAAAAATGGATTAATTGTTTTTATTCGCAGGAACAGGCAATGAGCGCCCGTCAAATGATGGAAGATGCTCTTACAACAAAAAAATATGATTGGGATACAACACAAACAAACTGGCTAAAACAAACTGCCAATGTTTTAAAACAGATTCATGATAAGATGTAAAGAAGAAGGATTACTCTAACTAGTCATTGGTCAAATCGCCTAATGAATATTGGATAGAACTGTCAAAGCAGTTTAAATTTTCTTATTGTTTCTTTTGGATCGGCAGAACTAAAAACCGCATTGCCGGCAACCAATATATCAGCTCCTGCATTTAAAATTTCTTTTCCATTTTCCAATGATACACCTCCATCTACTTCAATTTTTGCAGAAGAGCCGGAATCAATAATTAATTTTTTTAAGCGCTGGTACATAAAAGATACTGTAAGCAATACAACGCCCAATAAAATGAAGGCAAGAATTTTTCCGCCCGGCGGAATATTTTTTATATCATATACAAACAACTTCAATAAAGTTATACCAAACAACGCCAGCCCAATAACACGTAAGGTTTTAAAATTGTATTTCATGCCAAGCCAGATAAAAATAAATGATGATAA
>CBIGQT010000465.1:0-3228 GCA_966191655.1 uncultured Ginsengibacter sp. | reverse complement strand
ATAAAAGAACCAAAATATGGTTATCGCAATGGTACCATGTATTCAAGTTATACCACGGCTTCTTTTGCAAGGATTTATGAATTGATGGATATGTATAAAATTAATTTGCAGGGAGCTGTAAGCTGGTCCTTTGAATTCGAAGACCAGCCATGGTTTGCGGGATTTCGCGATTTGGCTACTCACGGGGTTGACAAACCTATATTGAATGTATTCCGAATGTTTGGAATGATGGAAGGAAAAAGAATTTTGGTAACATCAAATAATAGCATGAACGCAGATGACATTATTACTAACGGTGTAAAAGAAACGAACGATATTAATGCAATTGCCTGCAAAAATGAACATACTGTTTCTGTGATGGTTTGGAATTATAATGATAATGATGTTACAGGCGAACCTGCTGCGGTTGAGTTAACGATTGATGGAATTGGCAGTAATAAAACATTGGTGCATCAATATAGAGTTGATGATAGGTATAGCAATTCATTTGAAAAATGGAAAGCTATGGGCAAGCCGCAGAATGTAAGTGCAGAGCAGTATTCAATATTAGAAGAAGCAGGACAGTTGCAATTATTTACATCACCGGAATGGAAAGAGGTAAAAAATGGAAAAATGGTTTTAAAATTTCATTTGCCGAAACAGGGAGTATCATTAATTCAGCTGAGTTGGTAACAACAATTCATTGTACTTATTGCGCCTGGTGCATTTAAGAGGAAAAAATTAGTTAAACTGATATACATCATTAATTCATTGATAATTTAATTAATAAGAATATGGGAAATTTACGCTGGAACATATTTAACGGGCTTGTCAATTTATGTCCAATAGATTTTAAACGCAACATTTTTTTTAAGCTAAAGATATTTTTAGCGTTTACTCTTTTATTGCATGTCCAAAGTGAAGCACAACTGCCTTTTCAAAATCCTCAACTAAGTACACAGGAGCGTGCAAAAGACCTCGTTTCCCGGTTAACTCTTGAAGAAAAAGCATCGCTGATGTTAGACCAATCGCCCGACATTTCACGATTAGGCATAAAAAAATTTAACTGGTGGAGCGAAGCCCTACATGGCCTTGCCAACAACGGAGATGTAACAGTATTTCCTGAACCGGTTGGTATGGCGGCTTCTTTTGATGATAGTCTTGTTTACCAGGTATTCAACGCTGTATCAGATGAAGTGCGTGCCAAATATAATGAAGCACAGAAAAAAGGCGAAGATAACAGGCGATTTCTGAGTCTTTCCGTGTGGACACCTAATATCAACATATTCCGCGACCCGCGGTGGGGCCGCGGCCAGGAGACCTACGGTGAAGATCCCTATTTAACAGCTCGAATGGGCACAGCAGTAGTTGAAGGTTTGCAAGGTTCGCAGGATGAGAAATATAAAAAATTGCTGGCTTGTGCAAAACACTTTGCAGTGCACTCTGGGCCTGAATGGAGCCGCCACCAGATAAACATTAATGATGTAAGCCCGCGTGATCTCTGGCAAACATATTTGCCTGCTTTCAAGGCATTGGTTCAGCAGGCCGGTGTGCGGGAAGTTATGTGCGCTTACCAGCGGCTGGACGATGAGCCTTGTTGCGGCAACAACCGTTTATTGCAGGATATACTTCGAACAGATTGGGGCTTTAAATATATGGTTGTATCTGATTGCGGCGCAATATCCGATTTCTGGCAAAGCCATAAGGTTTCTTCTGATGCGGTACATGCGGCAGCAAAAGGGGCATTGGCTGGCACTGATGTTGAGTGCGGTTATAACTATGCTTTTAAAAGTATTCCTGAAGCTGTAAAGAGAGGCATGATGAGTGAAGATGAAGTGAACAAGCATGTAATGCGCCTGCTGGAAGGGCGTTTTGATTTGGGCGAAATGGATGATGATTCGCTGGTACCCTGGTCAAAAATTCCTGCTTCGGTTATTAATTCTGAGGCGCATCAAAAATTAGCTTTGGAAATGGCGCGACAGAGTATCACGCTTCTTCAAAATAAAAATAACATCCTTCCCTTAAATAAATCAATAAAAAAAATAGCAGTAATCGGCCCAAATGCAGATAACACCGAAATGATGTGGGGCAATTATAATGGAACACCCGTTACTACAATTACCATTTTAGATGGCATTCGTTCTAAGCTGGTTGCTAAAAAAATATTGTACGATAAAGGCGTTGATTTAACTGATAACATGATAATAGAACCAGCCTTTGGGCAATGTTCTATTGATGGTAAAAATGGCTTTAAAGCTACGTATTGGAACAACAGGAAATTTGAAGGCAGCCCGGTTATAACGCAGCAAATAACAAGCCCCATGCAGCTCACCACTTTCGGCCAGCATGAATTTGCAACCGGTGTTCATCTCGATAATTTCTCTGCCAGGTACGAAACCATTTACAAACCAACAGCTTCGGGTGAAATTATGTTTAAAGTGGAAGCCTGCGGCGCCTTTGAACTTATGATAAATGGCGATACAATTACAAGGGTGCGCATGTGGAGAGCGCTTCCCAGGCAGGTAATATATAAAGTAGAAGCAAATAAAGAATATAAAATACAATCAAGCTTCAGGAAAATAGACAACTGGACAGCCAGCCTGGCTATGATCTTTGACAAACAGGTGCCGGCTCAATACGATTCCATAATAAACAAGCTGAAAAATATTGATGTGGTAGTTTACGTAGGTGGAATTTCCCCAAGGCTGGAAGGCGAAGAAATGCCTGTTCAATTGCCTGGCTTTAAAGGTGGCGACCGTACCGATATTGAATTGCCGGAGGTGCAGCGCAACTTTTTAAAAGCCTTAAAAGCCGCCGGCAAAAAAGTGATTTTTATTAATTGCTCAGGCTCTGCCATTGGGCTGGTGCCTGAAACAGAAAGTTGTGATGCCATACTGCAGGCATGGTATCCCGGCGAGTCTGGCGGGCAGGCTGTTGCCGATGTTGTATTTGGCGATTATAATCCTTCGGGAAAACTGCCGATAACTTTTTACAAAAACATTGGCCAGTTGCCGGGGTTTGAAGACTATACGATGAAGGGGAGAACTTACCGTTATATGTCTGACCCGCTTTTTCCGTTCGGTTTTGGGCTTAGTTATACTACTTTCAGCATTGGCAATGCAAAAATTTTAAAAACACGGATTAATAAAGAAGATAGTGTGCAATTAACTATTCCTGTTTCTAATACAGGCAAACGCAATGGTACTGAAGTAATCCAGGTCTATGTGAAAAAAATGAGTGATACCAGTG
>CBIGQT010000464.1:0-3230 GCA_966191655.1 uncultured Ginsengibacter sp. | reverse complement strand
TATCTGCTTTTAGTAAGAATAATTTAGACGCTGATGTAAAAGCTTTTTCAGCATTAATGCAACATTTAGAACAAACAGATAAGCATCATACCGTAATAATGATGCAGGTTGAAAATGAAATCGGCATGTTGACAGAAGCAAGAGAATACACTGCTGATGCGAGCAAAGCTTTTAATAGTGATATACCGAAAGAGTTGATGGATTATCTTATCGCAAAAAAAGATTCTATCGTTCCTGAATTAAAAGAACGTTGGTCCAAAACAAATTTTACAACTAAAGGAAATTGGGAAACTGTTTTTGGAAGAAGTCTTGCTACAGATGAATTGTTCCGGGCATGGTTTTATGCAAAATATACAAATGCTGTTGCGGCTGCAGGCAAAAAACAGTATGCTTTGCCTATGTATGTGAATGCTGCATTAAATTACCGCAATGTACAGCCAGGCCAATATCCCAGCGCTGGTCCGTTACCGCATCTTATGGATATTTGGCAGGCTGCAGCTCCGGCGATTGATATACTTTCTCCCGATTTTTACAATCCTTATTTTAAAAAATATTGCGATGAATACACACGCAGAAACAATCCATTATTTATTCCTGAAATAAGATTTGAAGCATCTGATGCTGCAAAAGTTTTTGACGCGATTGGTCATTACCAGGCATTTGGTTTTTCACCATTTTCTATAGAATCAACAGAGCATCCTGAAGATGAACCTATCGGCAAAGCCTACTCGATTTTATCACAGCTATCACCTGAAATTTTACAAAATCGTGGCGCCGGAAAAATGGATGGCTTGCTGCTCGATACATCTAATAAAAAACAGGAAACTATTTTAGGCAATTATAAATTAACTGTGTCGCATGATTATACATTGGGCTGGTCACCGGAAGCAAAAAAAGCTGATTGGCCCATGAGTGGCGCTATCATCATACAGGAAGGTGATAATGATTTCATCATCGCCGGAACAGGAATTGTTGTAACGTTTGCGGTGAATAATGCAAACAATGTTTCAGGAGGAATATTACAAGCTGACGAAGGCAAATATGTAAATGGAAAATGGATTGCCGGCAGGCGCATGAATGGAGACCAGGATCACCAGGGAAGGCATATCAGAATTCCTGTTGGCGAATGGAATATTCAAAAGGTTACATTGTATCAATATAAATAATGATCGAATGTGATTGCAAACATCAGGTAATAAAAAAATATCAGCCAATAAAAAAACAACATAATGAGACAACTTTTTTTTGTAATGATAGCGATAAGCCTCGCCAATATTATTCTTGCCCAAGACACAACTATTAACGGTAACCAATATCCGAAACCTGTAAATTTTACATCGCAGCAAAACCAGGATAATATGATGCAACAGTTAGGGATCAAAACATTAAGACCCGGACCAAGCGGAAATGAATCAGCGCCCAATCATGCAAATTATGATACCACCAAAGCAGATCCTTGCCCGCAACTGCCCGATATTCTCACCACAAAAAATGGAAAGAAAGTAACCACTGCTGATATGTGGTGGAAAGTTCGACGCCCTGAAATTATTGAAGATTATGAACGCGAAGTGTATGGAAGAATTCCAAAGAACGTGCCTAAAGTAACATGGACAGTAAAAGTTACCGACCGCGAATTTATTTTTCCGGGCTTCATACCGGTTGTTGCAAAACAAATCGTTGGTCATGTTGACAACAGTGAATACCCGTTAATTAATGTTGACATTAAAATGATTCTTGTATTACCGATGAATGTGAAAGGTCCTGTTCCCGTCTTAATGATGTTTGGTTTTCCTTCGTTCCCTGCGCCTGCACAACCATCCAATGATGATATGGAAACTTTGAATACAACGTTCAAAGAGATGATGATAAAAATCAATCCTGAAGTAAAAAATATTTTTGATAAATATCCGGCCTATTCACCTGTTACCAAATTGAGTTTCAATTTTTTTGCACCACCTCCTGCAGGAGGTCCTACACCCACTGAACAATTATTGGCAGCGGGCTGGGGCTATTGCACCATTGATCCGGCAAGTGTACAGGCTGATAATGGTGATGGATTAACGAAAGGAATTATTGGTTTGGTGAATAAAGGCCAGCCACGCAAACCGGATGATTGGGGCGCATTAAGAGCATGGAGCTGGGGCGCTGCACGTGCCTTGGATTATTTGGAAACAGACAGTTTGGTGGATGCAAAAAAAGTAGGTATTGAAGGAGTGTCAAGATATGGAAAAGCTGCCTTAATAACGCTCGCGTTTGAACCGCGTTTTGCAACAGCATTAGTTGGTTCGCCTGGAAAAGGTGGCGCAACTTTATTGCGCCGCAATTTTGGTGAAGCCGTTGAAAGCCTTACTACAGGGGAATCTTATTGGATGGATGGAAATTTTTTGAAGTATGGAACAGAAGAATCAACGTTTGGAAAAATGACAGGCTGCGACCTGCCTGTTGATTCGCATGAACTGATTGCGCTTTGTGCACCACGGCCAATGTTTTTAAGTTATGGTGTTCCCGAAAAAGGCGATGCCAACTGGCTCGACCATCGCGGTAGTTATAAAGCCATCATTGCTGCAGGCGCAGCATATAAATTGTTAGGTGCAAAAGATTTGGGTGTGTCGAATGATTATATGAAAGAATATATGCCGCCGGTGAATGTTGGTTTATTAGATGGTCAGCTTGCATGGCGCCAGCATGATGGCGGCCATACTGATGCGCCGAATTTTAAATACTTCATTCCCTGGGCAAATAAGATGTTGGGTTATGAAAAGAAACCGCAATAAACAATTCAATCAATAATAATCAAAAGATGAAAAAAATATTTTGTTTTATATCATGCTTGTTGATGTTGCATCTATTTTTAAATGCACAAACTTCCACAACCTGGAATGGAAAATCATGTGCTGTCGTATTGACTTATGATGATGGATTAAATATTGATCTCACCAATGTAATTCCCGCATTGGATTCCGTTGGGTTGAAAGGAACATTTTATATCTCTGACTACTTTGATGGATTGAAAGACCAGATTTTTAAATGGAGAAAAGCAGCAGAAGAAGGCCATGAGTTAGGTAATCATACGGTATGGCATCCATGCGAAGGTGGCCGACCTGGGAGAGAATTTGTAAAGCCTGAATCTGATTTAAATAATTATACGGTAAGCCGTATGGTGAAAGAAATACAAACGATGAATAATATTCTCAAAGCAATTGATGGAAAATCAGAAAGAACTTTTGCTT
>CBIGQT010000463.1:0-3230 GCA_966191655.1 uncultured Ginsengibacter sp. | reverse complement strand
ATGTGTCCCATATATTCGTTTTTTTGATTTAAATTAAAATTCCAAAGAAGACATTCCTTTCCCATGACGCTTTCCGCGAACGGTTACATGCCTTCTGTTTCTTAAATAATGACTCGAGTTTTTCGATATAAGGGATGCGCAACGAAAGTGTCGGAGCTACCGGTCCCGATAGCTACTACCAATCAACGGCAATACCCGCGTCACCCACTTATTCGAATTGAAGGATTGAATTCAAGACTAAGCAAACTAGTCCTGAATAAAAGTGCAAAAGTCCTTAAAATTAGAGAAGTAATATAGCCTACTACAAAAAGGTAGGAATTCAGTAAAGGAGCAGGTATAAATATCCCGCATATCAACCATAACCGGTTGAATACCACGTGTAAAGGGGATATATTTCGACTTACCTCTCATGGGTCAAAGATACGAAAATTATTGCATTTAACCAATCTGAGGGATTGTCGTTCTTTTATCAGATTTGATTATTAAAAGACACGCTTAACAATGTGCCGATTTTCTGGCGTGCCTGGCGAACTCGTCTTGATTAATATTTTTGACGGCTTGGACGACAATAAAAAGTCATTTCTATCTTTAAATTCTCCCGTATCTAAAACGCACAGCTTGCGAAAGAAAGATGCCGGAGACATTTCCTCAACACTTTTAAATCCCAGGGATTCCATGACCCGTGCCATATCTTCTATAATTTTTTGCTGAAATACCGACAATTGCGGAAGTGGGTAATAGCTTGACATATTATCGATATTTGAAAATCCTTTATCCTGATAATTAATCGCTCCGTTATTGGACATCAACGTCCGGACCGCATGAGCTCCAAGTGCGAGTGCTTTGACCATATCAAAGCCCGATGTAATGCTTGCCTTTGCTATAATTAAAATCTGTCTGTCTAATCCATAATTTTGCAGTGTGGTTGAAACGAATTGCAAGGCTTCGTACAGGGGCATACTGCAATTATTTTCAATATTTAACGCCGAATTATTTTGTATCTCATCGCCCTCTACTACGATAAAATCAGGAATTATCCGAGTTTTACATATGGCATGACATATTTTTTGAAACTCTTTCTTGTCATGAATTCTAATTTTAAGACCAATTGGCTTACCGCCGGAAAAATCACGTAGCGATTCAATAAAATGAATCATTCCATCTGCGTTATAAAACCCGCTGTAGCCACAATAAGAATGACTACCATTACTTACGTACGCTTGAATTTTATTTGGGGATTGCTCATTTAAACCAATCTCATTGTCTTTGACTTTTGACAACAACAAAGTAATTTCAATTGCTTTGATGTTATGGCACCTGACATTGGCTTTAAATATTTCCGCACTAAATTGCCCACTTTTTAAGCGGCAACCATTATAACCAGGTTCTATTCGCCAAATGCGATCTCCTCCGGTTAAGTTAAGTGTAGTTATTAATTCCTCTGGTTCGTGTTTTTCATCGATGCCATTTTCCCTGGTCTTTGGATACACTTTCTTTCGTAATTTTTCACGTATTCCAACAGTAAATATGCTCGAAAGCCTTCTTTCACTGCATTGTTCGTTTCCAATAATAACGGTCCAATTCATTTTATTAGAATATAACGGCGAATGGTAACTAACTTTTGCAGTTAAAACGTTTTTACCCTTATACCAGGTTTTGTAAATCACGAAAAGCAAATAGGGCACTGACAAAAATAACGTCCAATAATAATCCTGATCATAAACATACCCGGCCATAACAATAGCAGTATTTCCCAAAACTATAAATGTGAAATAAAGATGACTCAAATAAATAAAGCTTTTGCCACGAAACACGACGATATTTTTTTTATTCCAGCGTAGTCTGACTTACAATCATCCTAACCTTTGAATTTATCTTTTAAAATTATTTATTGAAAGTTATTGGTGACCTTTACTATGGTAAATGTTTTTTTACCACCTGGAACCTGCCATTTCACTTTTTGTCCCTGCCGAAATCCTATCAGAGCAGCTCCTATGGGCGCCATTATAGAAATCTTCCTTTCTTTAATATTGGCTTTATCTGGCGTCACAAGCATTATTTCAATAATTTCTTCTTTACCTTCTGCTTTGATACTTACGGTCGAATTTAACCGAACTACATCTAAAGGAAACGCGTCTTTGCCGACAAGTTTCGCCTTCTTTAATTCGCTATGTAGTTCTTCAGCATTTCGACGATCAAAAGCTGATCGCCTGTGCCAACTATTTAAGTATGAAATCAACAATTTATAGTCGTCTTTTAAGAGAACCAGATTTTCTTTTGTCTTTTGCATTATTTTCAATTTAATGATGACTGAAATTTATTTTTGCTTTTTTGAACCAAGCATTTTTTTAGCGTATATCCTTTCAAAACTCATGGATGTTTGCTCATCTATTCGCCGAAATAATTTAGAACCTGGAATGCGATCAATATTGGAAAATCCGCAGGCTTCCATCATTTCTTTAGTTGCCTTTATTGTATTCAGATGAAAATTGAATACTCTTCCTCCTTTGTCTGTCGGATCTAACCTTTTGTACAATGCAGGGTTATGGGTGGCCACCCCAACCGGGCATTTCCCGTTATCGCATATTAACTTCCGGATACATCCGATTGTGAACATCTAACCGCTACACCGAGTTCAAATAAATGCAAATGATTTTGGTAAATCAGTGCGATTAAATGATCAGAGGTTACTATTATTTTTAAAATAGCAGATTTTCGGAAACGTGAAAAAAATGAGAATAAAAATGAAACCCCAGCCAGGTCAATTAATGAGGCTGGGGACTAATTATGAAAGTCTTTACAAGTGGGAAAAAATCTCAACTTTCTATTGATTTTGAGAAGCCCGGGGGTCAAGCTATACCACTCGCTCAGCAACACTTTGTTGCTGGATATTGCATTTGTATATTTGTTTGTACCAGGCATATCGTAAAGATAAGAATAATTAATTTGAAAATTGCTCCCATTCATCGATAATATGTTAAAACTGTGTTCTGGAAATTGAGTGATTTAAATTGTATAATAAAAGTTATTCAAAAATCTGTTTAGTAGAAATCGCTATCCTGTTCCAGGAATTGATTGTAATTAATCGGCCTGGGGCAGGCAAATGATCTATGCAAACTTCGCATCTCCGGATTCTATCTTTTGCATAATTTTTAATTTAGAGATGATTGAAATCTTTGTTGCTTTTTTGAATCCTGAGATATTTTGGAGTATATTTCTTCAAAACTCAT
>CBIGQT010000462.1:0-3245 GCA_966191655.1 uncultured Ginsengibacter sp. | reverse complement strand
TTTTTCAAAAGGAACTTTATTGATGGGAACTCCATAATTTTCAGCAATCACTTTTAATTCGTCTGCTTCAGGTGAGTGAATGGTTGCCTGTAGATAAATTCTTTCTAATTGTTGCCCCTTATTCATTGCATCAACAATAGAACTGATTCCCGCAATTAATAAATTTTTTTTTGGGCGGTGTTGCTGAATAAAAGGTTTATTATTTTGTCTCACATTTCAAATTTACCTGATTAATTAACCGAAAACAAAAAGCCCTCATTTTTGAGGGCTTACAATTATTTTTAAAAAAAATTATTTTATTCCAAATGCCTTTTTTACTTTATCTACATAATCTAATTTCTCCCAGGTAAATAATTCCACTTTAATTTTTTTGGGAGCGCCGTTAGGTAAATTGAAAGTCTTTTCTTTGATTTCATTTTTGCGCCCCATGTGGCCGTAAGAAGCAGTTTCTCCGTAAATCGGGTTGCGAAGTTTTAAACGTTGCTCAATAAAATAAGGACGCATATCAAAAAGAGATTCTACTTTTTTAGCAATCTCTCCATCAGTTAGTTTTACTTTAGAAGTTCCATAAGTATTTACGTTTATACTTGTAGGTTGGGCTACGCCAATTGCGTAAGAAACCTGCACGAGCACTTCATCACAAATACCTGCGGCCACAAGATTCTTTGCAATATGCCTTGTTGCATACGCAGCGCTCCTGTCAACTTTACTTGGGTCTTTTCCGCTGAAGGCTCCCCCGCCATGAGCGCCTTTACCACCATAAGTATCTACAATAATTTTTCTTCCTGTAAGCCCGGTATCACCATGAGGGCCGCCAATTACAAACTTGCCTGTGGGGTTAATATGATATTTTATTTTATCGTTAAAGAAATGTGCATACTGCGGATATTTTTTCTTCATTCTCGGAATTAATATCTTCTTAATATCATCCGATATCTTTTTCAGCATTTTTTCTTCATCTCCAAAATCATCGTGTTGGGTAGAAACTACAATTGCGTCTATGCGTTGAGGTTTGCCATCATCTCCATATTCCAATGTAACCTGGCTTTTTGCATCGGGACGTAAATATTTTATTTCTTTGTTTTCTCTTCTTAAAGCGGCAAGTTCAATTAAAATGCTATGTGCAATATCAAGAGCAAGCGGCATATAATTTTCTGTTTCATTGGTTGCATAACCAAACATCATTCCCTGGTCGCCGGCGCCCTGCTCTTCCTTCTTTTTCCTATCTACACCCTGGTTAATATCTGCGGACTGTTCGTGAATAGCTGAAAAGATACCACATGAATTTGCTTCGAACATGTACTCGCTTTTCGTATATCCAATTTTGCGAATAACTTCTCTTGCAATTTCCTGTACATCTAAATATGCTTTTGATTTTACTTCGCCTGCAAGAACTACCTGGCCTGTTGTAACTAATGTTTCGCAGGCAACTTTACTTTGAGGATCGAATGCAAGAAAATTATCAATCAGTGCATCACTTATCTGGTCGGCAACTTTATCAGGATGGCCTTCACTAACGGATTCAGATGTAAATAAATAGGGCATATTTTGTTTTTTTTAAGAGCGCAAAAATATAGCTTCACATTGATTGAACAAAATGGAATTTTATCTTCAAAAGATTTGAATATTCCAAATCATAGCAAGCGAACTAAAAAAGTAGCACCTCAGGGAATTGGAGCCATTTATTATCCCGACAAATGAAAATGGTATCTAATAAAAGAATTGAATTTATTTTTCTGAGAGATCAGAATACAATTGTAAATAGTCTGTTAAATCTGATTCCACATTATATTTCAAAACCTTTTTACCTCTGACTTTACTAAATTCTTCCACAAGTTTTTTGTCGACTTTATCAGCGCCAAAAGTTATTGCATCGGCAAAAGTGGCGCCTCCTCTAAACATAGCTGTATTGTTAGCATCTTTGAAAGGCTCAAGATCCTTTTCTTTTACATTACTATTGATAATGGCCAGTTTGAGAAAATCGGGGCCAATCTTTTCTTTAAAAGTATTTTGACCTATTGTAAAAATGATCTTACAATTACTAAAAACAGGTTCTTTTTTATAAGCCGTTTTTATGTACATGGGTATTAATCCTGTCATCCATCCGCTACAATGAATAATATCGGGAGGCCATCCAAATTTTTTTACTGTTTCGAGAGCGCCTTTACAAAATAATACAGTTCTCAATGCATTATCACTAAACCATTTTTCCTGGTCGTCATGAAATAATGTTTTTCTTTTAAATAAATCTTCATTATCAAGGAAGTAAATCTGCAATCTTGCATTGGGAAGAGAAGCAACTTTAATTACCAAAGGAAAATCATCACCATCAATAGATACGTTAATTCCTGAGAGCCTAACCACTTCGTGTAGCCGGTGTCTGCGTTCATTAATAAGACCAAACCGCGGCATAATACATCGCACTTCCATTCCGCTTTCATTCGACTTAACTGCAAGCCTGTTCACAATTTCAGCAAACTCAGTCATTTCCAAATAAGGCGACATTTCGTTTGCAATAAATAAAATTCTTTTCTTTGTTGACATTTGCAAATAGTTAAATTAGCTTTAACAGTTTTTTTAACAGGCGGCGAAGTTACAATATTTTTTTTGTTAACATACGTTAAACTCAATGTTGGGCGATATTACAACGCAATAATGATATTATTTAAACAGTCAAAAGACCTCCGGGCATACGTCAATGATGTAAAACATCAAAACCTGTCCATCGGTTTTGTTCCAACTATGGGTGCTTTACATAAAGGTCATTTATCATTGATTTCTCAAAGCAAAAAGAACACGAAGGTAACGATTTCAAGCATTTTCGTAAACCCTGTTCAGTTTAATAACATTGGTGACTTTAAAAATTATCCTTCTACAATTGAAAAAGATATTTTACTCCTGGAAGAAAGTGGATGTGATATTTTATTTATACCATCCGAAGATGAGATTTATCCCGATGCCGCTTCAAAAAATAAGCACTTTGAACTTGGCCATCTTGAAGAAGTTTTAGAAGGAAAATTTCGTCCCGGGCATTTCCAGGGAGTTTGTCTTGTTGTTGAAAGACTACTTGATATTGTTGATCCCACTCATTTATTCCTGGGACAAAAAGATTATCAACAATGTTTGATCATAAAAAAGCTGATCAGCATCATGAATAAAAATATCAAAGTAATGATTTGCCCGGTTCTTCGTGAAAAGAATGGCCTTGCCCTGAGCAGCCGAAATCTGAGACTTAGTGAAGAAGA
>CBIGQT010000461.1:0-3256 GCA_966191655.1 uncultured Ginsengibacter sp. | reverse complement strand
ATATATGGGAGCATTGGGCGACGATATTCATAGAGGCATTAGGCTTGTTGTTGATGTAGGAATGCATTTGAAAGGAATGACGAGAGAGCAGGCAATTAAATATATGATGGATAATGAAGCAATAAGTGAGGAGGGCGCTACTGCTGAAATAGAACGCTACATGGTGATACCCGGTCAGGCATTGAGTTATAAAATTGGCGCGCTGAAAATAAGAGAGCTACGGGAAAAATATCAACAGCAGTTAGGAAACAAATTCATCCTTTCTGATTTTCATGATGAATTATTAAAAGATGGCGTAATGCCGCTTGATATCATGGAAAATAAAATGGATATATGGGCATCAAAGATTAAATGATTAACCATGCGCTTTCCCAAACATGATTTTCAGTTGGAAGTTATTTCAAAATAATTTCAAGCCTTGTTATAAACTTTAAGAATAGGCTCCCTCAAAACTGCCGCTTCTTCGGTGCAATGCCAGTAAATTACATCTGCAATTGCTTCGGGCGTTACCCAATTGTCAAAAATGGCGCCTGGCATAGCTTTTCGGTTTGGAGGTGTGTCAATCGTACTTGGCACCACTACACTTGTAACAACATTTTTTCCTTTCGCTTCATCATTCATTAATTCAGCGAGTCGAAAAATAAGAGATTTTGCCAAACCATAAGCCACCATGCCTTTTCCGTTTTTTGCACTAAGGCCCGGCTTTGAACCAATAATAAAAATTCTTCCACTGTCTTGTTTCATCATTTGAACAAATACAGGCCGGGCAACATTATAGGCAGTTTCGAAATTTAATTTGTATTGTTTGCTGACATCGCTTGTTTTTGTATCAGCAATTGAACCCATTGCAAAACCGCCTACGGTCAGCACTGCAGCATCTATATTTTTATACTTTGAGATTACCGTTTCAACAAATTTCCCTGAAGCATCTTCATCCCCCAGATCAACAACTACTTTTTCAAATTTATTCTCAGGAAAATTAATCGGGGTAGAATCACCAGGTATCACTGTTCCAATAATAAAATATCCTTCTTCAATAAATTTTTTTACTACAGCCTGCCCCATGTTGCCGGATGCGCCTGTTACAATTGCCGTTTTCATTTTGTAATTTTTTTATATAAAATATATAATTCCAAAATTATGCATCCTTACTTTTATAATCTTAATTATTCTCTTTACATTTAACACCTGCGATTGCTGATGTGAATAAATTCAGAATTTTATTTCATGCATTTAACACCAAGAGAAACTGAAAAATTACTATTATTTCTTGCCGGCGAACTGGCAGAGAAACGCAAAGCCCGTGGATTAAAATTAAACTATCCTGAATCAATAGCGCTTATCAGCAGCCGGCTACAGGAGGCCGCCCGTGATGGAAGAAATGTCGCTGACCTAATGCAATACGGCGCTACCATTTTAACCCGGGAAGATGTAATGGAAGGCATTCCTGAAATGATACAGGAAGTGCAGATTGAAGCGACTTTTCCCGATGGAACCAAGTTGGTCACAGTGCATGATCCGATCAGGTGAGAATAAGAAGTTGGTTGTTATATGTAATAAATTACAGATCTTTTTGATTTTTAATTCTTAATTTTTAATTGATGATACCAGGAGAATATTTTGTTGGCGAAAAAGACATTGAATGTAATGTAGGTCGCCATACCGTTATGGTAACAGTGGCTAATACCGGCGACAGGCCTGTGCAGGTTGGCTCTCATTTTCATTTTTTTGAAGTGAATAAGCAAATGGAATTTGACCGGGAAAAATCATTTGGTATGAGATTGAATATTGCGGCAGGCACTGCAGTTCGCTTTGAGCCCGGAGAAGAAAAAGAAGTAGAACTGGTTGCTTTAGCCGGAAATAAAAAAGTATTTAGTATCAATAATCTTGTTAACGGAGATATAACCGATAAGACAATTAAAGAAAAGGCATTAAAAAATTTATCGTCAAATAATTTCAAAAATAAAAAAATATGAGCCTTCATATCAACAGGATAAAATATGCCAATATGTATGGCCCTACTGTTGGGGATAAAGTAAGGCTGGGCGATACGGATCTTATTGTTGAGGTTGAAAAAGATCACACCATTTATGGTGAAGAAAATAAATTTGGCGGCGGCAAAACCATTCGCGATGGCATGTCGCAATCAACAACCAAAAAAAGAAATGAAGGAGTGCTTGACTTTTTAATAACGAGCGCCTTAATCATAGATCATTGGGGAATTGTAAAAGCAGATATTGGAATCAAAGATGGAAAAATAGTTGGCATCGGTAAAGCCGGTAATCCGGATATAACGGACGGCATAGACGAAAATATGATCATTGGCGCATCTACTGAAGTTCATGGAGGCGGTGGCCTTATTGTTACTGCTGGAGGGATAGATTCACACATACATTTTGTTTGCCCGCAGTTGATTGATCATGCTTTGTTTAGCGGCATTACTACTATGTTAGGCGGAGGCACCGGCCCTGCAGATGGAACCAATGCCACAACCGTTACTCCCGGCTCATGGAATATTCAAAAAATGCTGGAAAGCGCTGATGCATTTCCCATGAATCTTGGCTTTCTCGGTAAAGGAAACTGCGGAACAACCGGGCCACTTATTGAACAGATTGAAGCCGGTGCCATAGGACTTAAAATTCATGAAGACTGGGGTTCTACGCCTGCTGTTATTGATGCTTCCCTGCAGGTGGCAGATTTATTGGACGTGCAGGTTGCGATACACACCGACACCTTAAATGAAGCCGGATTTTTAGAAGACACCATCAATGCAATCAACGGAAGAACAATACATACTTACCATACGGAAGGGGCCGGTGGCGGCCATGCGCCGGATATTATTAAGGCAGCGATGTATCCAAACGTTTTGCCATCATCAACCAATCCAACAAGGCCTTACACTGTTAATACAATTGATGAACATCTTGACATGCTGATGGTCTGTCATCATTTAGATAAATCAGTTCCTGAAGATGTTGCTTTCGCTGACAGTCGCATTCGCCCGGAGACAATTGCCGCAGAAGATATTTTACATGATATGGACGTATTCAGCATGATGAGTTCTGATAGCCAGGCGATGGGACGTGTTGCTGAAGTGATAACACGAACGTGGCAAACTGCTGATAAAATGAAAAAGCAAAGAGGCTTTTTGGAAGAAGACAAAAAGAACAACAATGATAATTTCAGGGTAAAAAGGTATGTGGCAAAATATACGATTAACCCTGCAATCACTCATGGTATATCGGAATATGTTGGC
>CBIGQT010000460.1:0-3268 GCA_966191655.1 uncultured Ginsengibacter sp. | reverse complement strand
ATGGTGAAGTTTCCTCTTTCCGTAAGGCCAAAAATTATACCGATAAGAAAGCAACCTATAATATTTACGCTCATGGTTCCGAAAGGGAAAGCAGATAAAAATTTATTTTGTATAAATTGAGAAAGCAGGTATCTCGATATGCCCCCGATACAACTTCCTAAACCAATTACTAAAATTATTTTCATCAATTCTGTTTATTAAATTCTTTATTCTAAAAAATAATATTACAAATTGCTGTTGAATGTATATTTGAAATCAACCAGCCATTCATTATTTTTTTTAACCAATTTTAATTTTGAGGGTTTATTCTTATAAGTATTTGAGTAAGTAATTATGGTCACGGAATCTGATAATTGTTGTGTTGAATCAATAATGATGTTTGCGTTTTTATATCCTTCTTTTTCATCGTCACTTCTATTGCTGTTGAAATCTTCGAGGCCTTCAAAGTATTGTATATTGGTACTGTCCTGCAAAAGATATTTTTTTGCTTCATCATAATTCCCTTTTAAAGATGATTCGATAAATCCTCTTCCTGATTCCAATGGATCTTTTTTGCTTACTTCGGCGGAATGGTTACAAGCTGAAAACACCAGAGCCGTAAACAACATGCCAATTATTATTTTGTTCATTTGGGTAGTTTAAAAAAACTAAGGTAATTATCTTTCTTCTCTAAATAAAAAACTCCCGTAATGTGGGAGTAATATTTAAATGAATGATGTCAAATATTTACTTTCCATTGTCAAATACTTTTTTGGCGCTATCTATCATTTTCTGAGCCTTCTCCATGTCGTCTTTGGAATGAGTTCCATGGTTTAAACTTTCTAAAGAATCATTCATCCCATTCATTCCATGTTCTTTCATTTTTTTTTGAACAATTTGCAAAAGCGTTGATATATTAATTGATACTTTCCATTGCGACTTTTCTTTCTTTAGCGTAAAATCTATTGTTTCGCCTGTCCTTTTATCTTTTACAGGAACTGTTGCATTATCTCCGGTTATAACCGCATCTCCCAATTCAATATTTTCTTTTCTGTATTGCAAAATTTGGGAATCATCAGGAATTTTTTGCATAGCCATCTGCGCCATATTCATCATGGGTTCACTATCTTCAGTGGTAAGTTCTTTTGCTTCTGTAATATCTTTTTTAGCAAGAGCATCAAAAAAATCAGAAAGCACCATTTTTGGATCAACTCCTGTTTTCTGTTCACAGCCATAGAAAACAACTATAGAAAGTAACGCTATGAAAAATTTTTTCATTAATTTTTTGTTGAACAAATGTAAAAAGTTATTTAATTAAAAAATAAAAGGCAGCATAACAGCCACCTTTTATTTTTTATCTTTTTAAAATGATACTCATTTATAGTTTTCCATTTCTTTTATTTTTTCTTTATCGTAAGCCTTTATAATTGCTTTAACCAACTTATGTCTTACAACATCTTCTTCATCCAGTTCTACATGGCCAATGCCATCAATATTCCTGAGAATTCTTACAGATTTTTCCAAACCGCTTTTTATTTTTGGTGGAAGATCAATTTGCGTTATATCACCGGTTATAATTGCTTTTGCACTGGCGCCAATTCTCGTTAGAAACATTTTAAGTTGCAGGTCAGTTGCATTCTGCGCTTCGTCCAAAATAATAAAAGCATTGTCAAGCGTACGGCCACGCATATACGCAAGTGGAGCAATTTCAATGGTTCGTGTTGTCATATAATAGCCAAGCTTATCGGCAGGTATCATATCATCCAACGCATCATAAAGTGGTCTTAAATAGGGATCGATTTTTTCTTTTAAATCGCCCGGCAAAAACCCAAGATTTTCTCCTGCCTCCACAGCGGGTCTTGTTAAGATTATTTTTTTTACCTGTTTATTTTTAAGCGCTCTCACGGCAAGCGCAACAGCAGTGTAAGTTTTACCGGTTCCTGCAGGACCAATGGCAAATACAATATCATTTTTATCAACTGAACTTACCATCAGCTTTTGATTGGCAGTGCGTGCACGAACTGTTTTTCCATTGGGACCAAAAACCAAAATGTCGTTTGGATTTCTTTCAATAAAATTATCAATGGTCTTCTCGTCATCGCCTCCCAGGATCTGTTCCAGGTAATTTTCTGTCATGTGGCCATTTCGTTCGAGGTATTGCACTGCAAGATTTATTTTATCTCTCGCATCTTCAATTTGCTCAGGCGCACCACTTAATTTAATTTGAGTGCCACGACTAAGAATTTTAAGACGGGGAAATTTCTTTTTTAAAATATCGAGCTTTCCATTGTTTACTCCAAAAAATTCAATAGGGTTTACTGTTTCGAGGTTAATAATTGTTTCAGTCAATCGGGTTTACGTTTAAATTTTAAAAAATCATTCTGCACTTATTCAAATATAAAATTCTGATAAGCATCTTTACTAAATTACTTATTAACATTAATTTAAAAAAGTTAATAATTTATGATTAGCATACGATGGTTTAAAAATAATAGTTTTTCTTCAATGATAAAATTTTCAATATTTTCGGTATTAAAATCTATAACATGAAAAAAAGTTATTTAATTATTTTTATCTGCATTGCAAGTGTAATTTTTTTTCAGGCCTTTACAGTTTCGCATGAGCCTCGATTTAAAAATTTGCAAGTTCTTTCTAAAGATATTTCTGATCATGATCTTGATAGTGTGATGCATCACTTCACTGGAGCATTGGGAGTGAAGTGTAATTTTTGCCATGTTAGAAATGAAGCTGAGAGAAAAATGGATTTTGCAAGCGATGATAAACCTGAAAAAAATATTGCCCGTAAAATGATGTTGATGGCAATTGATATTAATAAAAATTATTTTAAAGACATGGACTTGGATCATGATGATATGGATCATGATATGATGAATAAAAGTATGGCCAGCAGTATGAATAAAAGTATGGATAGCAGTATGAATAAAACTATGGATCATAAAATGATGGATACATTAATGAATGGAGATGATTCAAAATATATGCTTCAATCCGTAACGTGCTTTACCTGCCACCGGGGTGATCCTCATCCGGAATCAAAAACACCTCCGCACGAAGAAGGCCCAAGGCCACCTATGCCGCAGAAGCCAATAGATAACAAATAAGAGATGGCGATTTAAAAATAAAATTAGTGAGGAGAATAATTTTATTATTCAATTTCAAATAATAAAAATTGTGTTTTTTGAAGAAAATCGAAATTATTATCTGATACAAACAACAGAGATCTTTTTCCATCGGGTAGTATTGGCCCAAATGTAACGCCTTCAATATT